>JALWKJ010000150.1:0-737 GCA_027081495.1 Campylobacterales bacterium
CTTAAAGAAAAATTATTTTCCACTACAATATCTTTAATTGAGCCAAAAAATACGATTTTTTTATTTTATCTCTTTTATCATAAGCTGCGGAGTTATTTTACCTCGAAATTCATTTTTAGAAACCGTGCAGATCACATCCACCTTGCTGCCGCTATAAACTTTATCGGTAAAATTGAAGTATATCGATTCAAGAGTTACATTTTCGCTTGCAAGTATAATTTTTTGATGATTTTGATCTTTACCGATAACTTTTTCCAGTTTAACAAAAGCGTTTTTTAAAATAAAACTAGGCATAGGGTTTTTTTGACCGTAAGGCTCGAACTCTTCAAGTATGTCAAGAAGTTCATAATCTATCGCATTCGGATCTATTTCACCCAACACCTCGGTTTTTGAGATAAACTCTTTATCGTCAACCTCCGATAAAGACTCTTCAAGCGACTCTTTAAAGCGCGTAAGGTTTTTTGCGTCAAGCCCCATACCCGCCGCTCCTTTATGCCCTCCAAAACCGTTTAACAAATCGGAAAATTTGGAAATATGTTCAAGAATATCGATATTTCCAACGCTTCTAGCGCTTCCTTTCGCAACGGTATCGTTTACGCAAAAGACTATCGCCGGCTTGTTAAAACGCCTCGATAGTCTCGATGCGACTATTCCGATAACTACTTCATGCCAACCTTCTCCCCAAACCACAATAATCTTTTTATCGAGTTCAATGCGCTTTAAAGACTCCTGAAAAA
>JALWKJ010000150.1:747-3724 GCA_027081495.1 Campylobacterales bacterium
CTTTTCTATGATTATTTAGATCAATTATATATAAAAGTTTTTGCATCGCTTCATCATCGGTTTTTGCCCTAAGAAGCTCATAGGAATGAAAAGCGTCTTCTATCCTTCCAGAACTATTTACAAGAGGAGCTATCAAAAAAGATATCTCTTCGCTTCTAAAACCGTTTTTATTGAAAAATTGAGATATAACATTAAAAACCGGTCGTTTTTTTTGATTTATCATTTTAAGACCGCTTTTTACCATCGTGCGGTTTATATCTTTTAACTCCATCATATCCGCCATGATCGCGATAGCGAGAAGATCGAGAAATTTTGAAAGATCGTAATCTATTTGCATTTCATCTTTGACTCCTGCGCACAAATACCATGCGACCTGCGCTCCGCATATCTCACTATTTGGGAAAGAACAATCTTTTTGTTTCGGATTAACTATGGCGTAAGCATCGGGCAGAGTATCGCCTACGCTATGATGGTCGGTTATGATTAAGTCTATTCGTTTTCGCTTGCAAACCTCAGCCGCTTTATGGGCTGAAATTCCGTTATCAACGGTTATTATTACATCCGCATCGACTCTTTTTATAATATCCTCGCTTATGCCGTAACCGTCTTTGAAACGATTGGGAATGATCAAAGATATATCTACCCCCAAATCTTCAAAAAATTCCCCCATAATTGCGGATGATACGACGCCGTCGGCATCATAATCTCCTACGACAACGATCTTTTCATTTTTTTGTATCGCTTCTTTTATACGAATAGCCGCTTTTTTTATATCTTTTAGCAAAGACGGTTTTGGAATATGAGACAATTTAGTACACCTGTCTTCACTAAAACGACTAGAGAGCAGTCTGTAAATATCTTGCTTTGTAAGTCTTCTTGAAGCCGACATCAGTGTTCAGATTTGCCCGCAAGCGCCGCTTGTACAAATCCTAAGATCACACTATTTGGTTTTTTAAGACGAGATGTAAATTCAGGGTGAAACTGCACTCCTAAAAACCAGGGGTGATCTTTTAACTCAACTACCTCGATCAAACCGTCAGATTCTCCGCTTACGATAAGTCCCTCTTTTTCAAACGCCTTTCTATATGCCGGATTTGCTTCATAACGGTGCCTATGTCTCTCATAAATCGTTTTCGCCCCGCCGTATGTTTTTCTAAGCAGCGATCCGGGCTTCGTATCGCACGCATATTCGCCGAGTCTCATAGTTCCGCCGAGAGGACTTTTATGAGTTCTAAGCTGTTTATGACCGCTTGCGTCTATAAAGGCGTCGATTAGATAAATAATGGGATTTTTACAATCATTTTCAAATTCTACCGAATTTGCGTCTTCCAAACCCAATACATTTCGAGCGAATTCCACCAAACAAAGCTGCATACCTAGACATATGCCTAAAAATGGGATCTTCTTTTCTCTAGCGTACCTAATCGCTTCGATTTTCCCTTCTACTCCTCTTTGTCCGAATCCTCCGGCTACGAGTATGGCGTCAACATCGCAAAATATACTATCTTCACACTCCCGGTTTAAAGCTTCGCTGTCTATCCATTTGAGATTTACCTTCGTATCCAAATGCGCGCCGACATGAACAAACGATTCCGTTAAAGACTTATATGACTCTTTTAATTCAAGATATTTTCCGACAAATCCTATCGTAACCTCTTTTTTCGGAGCTATCACATTTTTGACCAAAGCGTTCCACTCTTCCATATCCGGAATTTTCAAATCTAGTTCTAAATTTTCGCAAATAGGGGTAAGAACATTTTGAGAAAGAAAGTTTATAGGCACTTTATAAATCGATTTTGCGTCTTTCGCTTCTATGACGGAATTTTTCTCCACGCCGCAAGAAGAAGCGAGCTTTAGTTTGACATCTTTGGGAATCGGAACCTCGCTGCGACATATAACGATCTGCGGCGAAATACCTATACGCCTTAATTCTTGAACGCTGTGTTGAGTCGGTTTCGTTTTAAGCTCTCCCGCCGCTTTTAAAAACGGAACCAGCGTCAAATGGATATAAAGCGCCCTTTTTCTTCCAAGATCTCCTCCAAGCTCTCTTATGGCTTCAAGAAAAGGAAGACTTTCAATATCGCCGACCGTTCCGCCCACTTCTACTATGAGTATATCTTGATCTTCGCCCGCCTTTAAAATCCTCTCTTTGATCTCATTTGTTATATGAGGAATCACCTGTATCGTTTTTCCAAGGTAATCCCCTCTTCTCTCTTTTTCTATTACGCTTGAATAGATCTGTCCCGTAGTAAAATTGTTCTTTTTTGTAAGATCTATATTTAAAAATCTTTCATAGTGTCCTATATCCAAATCGGTTTCCGCGCCGTCGGCCGTAACAAAAACTTCGCCATGCTCAAGGGGGCTCATAGTTCCCGGATCGACATTGATATAAGGATCGATTTTCAGCATACTAACTTTTTGTCCCGCATGTTTTAGCAATGCGGCGATACTGGCCGATGCTATACCTTTACCGAGAGAACTCAGAACGCCTCCCGTTACAAATATATACTTTGTTTGTTTTTTATTCATACAATCACCGTCCAGATATAAAAATTCCTACTTAGCCCCATACAAACAACAGACTCTTTCAAATAACTTCGCGGCATACCGTTTGAGATCAAACACTTAGGAAGTTATTTGAAAAACCATATTTTTAGAGGGCTGGATCATTATAGTAAAGAGGGGCTAATATTCAAATTAAATTTAGAGATTTTGAAAAATCAAAACGGTTTTATCATCTTGCTCTCCAAAGAGGGAAATTTGGCGCGAACCCGTAAGTTTCATCGACGATGACGCTTTTATCCGCTTTAGATCATGATAGTATTGAAAAATTGTAGCGCTTTGTTTTCGGTAATATTCGTTTTTTTTCTCAAATAACGCGATATCCGTCTTTAAAACTCCCTCTTCAAACTCCGCGTTTATTCCGAGATATCGCTCTTTCGTATCGATATTTAACGAACCTGCCGCTATCTCTTCA
>JALWKJ010000151.1 GCA_027081495.1 Campylobacterales bacterium
GTTTAATCTTAGCGGAGACTTATCATGTCCCAAAAGGGATCAATGAAGAGAATCTCGTAAAATATCTTGTTGAAAAATCATTAAAACTTCATCGCGAGATTTCTGAAAAAGAGTTAAAAAAGTATGATCGAAACGAGTGGTTTTCAAAATATGTCACAATAGCTTCTATCATCCAAAAAGAGGCGGCTAACAAATCCGAAATGCCTTTGGTCTCGGCGGTTATTTATAACCGTCTCAAAAAAAAGATGAAGCTGCAGATGGACGGAACGCTTAATTACGGGAAATATTCTCATATAAAAGTTACGCCAAAAAGAATAAAAGAGGATAATAGTTCCTACAATACATATAAAATTTCCGCATTACCGCCTTCTCCCGTTTGTGCGGTAAGCATAGATGCTATAAAGGCGGCGCTTTATCCTTCAAAAGTCGATTATCTCTACTTTGTAAAGGGCAAAGGAAAGAGTCATAAATTTACGACAACTTATAAACAGCATCTTCGTGAGATTCACAAATAGATTTTAATGTGTGAATTATCGAAACACTTTAAAATGATTTATTGTAACAAAAAGTGATATTTCGTAACACTTTATCAAAGGTAAACATTATTATCGTATAATTTACTTTTTGTAATACAGCAAGCTAGACGCCTGTTAGGCGTATATTATTTAAAATATTTAAATTTAATTTTAACAAAAAGAGGAACAAAACATGTCAAAACCGACTATCGTATGGACAAAGATTGACGAGGCGCCCGCACTGGCGACTTATTCGTTTTTACCTGTTGTAAAAGCGTTTGCCAAAGAGGCTGGTATAGATGTAGATTTACGAGATATATCATTGGCGGGAAGAGTTATATCGACATTTCCTGAATATTTGAAAGAAGATCAAAGAATTGATGATGAGCTGGCAAAACTTGGAGAGTTGGTAAAAAAACCCGAAGCCAATATTATAAAACTTCCGAATATTTCGGCTTCTATTCCTCAGCTTAAAGAGTGTATAGCCGAACTTAAATCTCAAGGGTATGATCTTCCCGACTTTCCGGAAGACCCTCAAACGCAGGAGGAGAAAGAGATAAGAGAAAAATACGCGACATGTCTGGGATCCGCCGTAAATCCGGTTCTAAGAGAGGGAAATTCAGACAGAAGAGCCGCTGTTGCGGTTAAAAAATTCGCTCAAAAAAATCCTCACAGATTAAAGCCTTTTTCTCCCGATTGTAAAGCTTATGTGGCATATATGTATAAAAACGATTTTTATGCGACCGAGCAATCAGCGGTTATGAAAAATTCGGATACTTTAAGCATCGTGTTAAACGGGGCGGAGCTTAAAACTATCGAAGGCGTAGAAGAGGGCGAAGTTGTTTCATCGGCATTTTTAAGCGCAAGCGACCTTAGAGAGTTTTTAGCCGAAACTATCGAAGACGCGAAAGAGAAAGGACTTCTTTGGTCTATTCATCTAAAAGCGACGATGATGAAAGTTTCAGATCCCATTATGTTCGGTCATGCGGTTGAAGTTTTCTTTAAAGATGTATTTGAGAAATATGCGGACGAGTTCGAGAAACTCGGCGTAAATCCCGATCTTGGAGTCGGAGATATTCTCAAAAAGATAGAAAAATCGGATAAAAAAGACGAGATAGAAGCGGCGTTAAAAGCGGTCGTTGATGCCGGTAAACCGAATATCGCTATGGTTGACAGCGACAACGGTATTACAAATCTTCATGCCTCAAACGATATCATCATCGACGCCTCTATGCCTCCCGTTATCAGAGAGGGCGGTAAAATGTGGAACAAAGAGGGGCAGCTGCAAGAGTGCGTCAGTGTAATTCCTGATCGAAGTTACGCGAGAATGTATAGTGAGATTTTAGAAGATTGTAAGCAAAACGGGCAGTTCGATGTTACGACTATGGGACATGTGAGCAATGTTGGCTTGATGGCGAAAAAAGCTGAAGAGTACGGTTCTCATCCATATACTTTTAGAGTACCTGAAGACGGCGTTATAGAGATCAAAGATAGCGACGGCAATACTCTTACAAGCCACAATGTCAAAAAAGGAGATATCTGGAGAGCGTATAAAGTAAAAGATATCGCGATTAAAGATTGGGTAAGATTGGCTCATGAGAGAGCTAAGTTGACGAGTGATCCGGTTGTATTTTGGCTTGACAGCAATCGAGCTCATGACGCAAATCTTATCAAAAAGGTGCTTGAATATCTTCCGGCGCATCTAAAAGAGAGTGAAATCGAGTATTATATTATGGCTCCGCAACTTGCGATGCGTTTTACTCTCAAAAGAACAAGAGCAGGTCTTAATACGATTTCCGCTACAGGTAATGTCTTAAGAGATTATCTAACGGATCTTTTCCCGATTTTAGAACTTGGAACTTCCGCTAAAATGCTTTCGATCGTTCCTTTGCTCGCCGGCGGAGGTTTGTTTGAAACGGGCGCGGGCGGTTCGGCTCCAAAGCATGTCGAGCAATTTTTAAAAGAGGGGCATCTTAGATGGGATTCTCTCGGAGAGTTTTTAGCGCTTGCCGAATCTCTTCGCATGATCTCTCAAAAAGAGGGAGATAAAATCGTCGAGGCTATGACCGCCGCGCTTGATAGCGCAAACGAAGCGTATCTCGATAACAATAAAGCGCCTTCGAGAAAATGCGGCGAGCCGGACAATAAAGCGAGTCATTATTTCGTGGCTAGGTATTGGGCCGAAGCTCTCGCACAAAGCGACAATACTCTTCTTTGCGAGAAATTTTCGCCTATCGCCAAAAAACTTGCCGATAACGAATCGAAAATTATAGAAGAGTTGCTGGCGGTAGAAGGAAACGCTCAAGATATCGGAGGTTATTATCATCCCGACGATGAAAAAGCGCAAAGAGCTATGCGTCCAAGCGAGACATTAAATTCCATTATCGATTCGATATAAAAAAACCGACTATGCGGGTTTTTGCCCGCATAGTTAAAAAATCTATAATTGTTTGATTTTTCAATCTTTTAGTTATAGGTTTTTCAAAAAAACCAAAGGAGAGTCATGAAAAGTAGAAGAGTCGGAATCGTAGGAGCGGGAAATGTGGGAGCAACCGTCGCCTACTCTCTTGCGATGAAGGGTGTTAGTCATGAAATCATCTTAAGAGACAACAAGATAGAAAGAGCTAAAGGAATGGCTCTTGATATGAGTCAAGCCGCAAACGCCGCCAGGCAGCATACCGTCGTTTCCGTAGCGGAAGATATGAGCGAATTATCGGATTGCGATGTAATAGTTATAACCGCCGGAAGTCCGAGACTTCCCGGTATGAGTAGAGACGATCTTTTGATGGTAAACGCAAATATTATTGCCGAAGTGGTGGAAGATATATCAAAATACTCTCCCGACGCGATTTTGGTGCCGGTTACGAATCCGCTTGACGCGATGGTATATACGGCCGTTAGAAAAACCGGATGGGATAGAAATAGAATCATAGGAATGGCGGGAATACTCGATAGCGCGAGAATGGCTCATTTCATATATGAAAAAGTAGGTTACGGCTCGGGACAGATTAGAGCTTCGGTGATGGGCGGTCATGGCGACGACATGGTTCCTCTTCCGAGATTTTCTACGATCGCCGGCGTTCCTTTGACGGATCTTTTGACTGATGAAGAGATAGAGGAAATCGTAGAAAAGACTAGACACGGCGGCGCGCAAATCGTAAGTTATCTAAAAACAGGATCGGCTTATTACGCTCCGGCAAAATCTACCGCCATAATGGTCGAAGCCATACTAAAAGATACAAAGCAGATCTTTCCGTGCGCCGTTATGCTTGACGGAGAGTACGGCTTTAAAAATGTGGTATCGGGCGTTCCCGTAGCGCTCGGCTCAAGAGGTATAGAAAAGATAATCGAAGTTTCATTAAACGAAAAACAGCAAAAACAGTTTAAAAAGAGTATAGATTCGGTTCGTTCTTTGATAGATACTCTGAACAAAAATAACTTTTTTGATAAATAAGGTCGCTATATGAGAGAATTAAAATATAAAGATATCGTCGATGCGATCGGTAAGATGATCGTTCATACGGCTTATAACCTTCCAAAAGACGCGTTAAAAGCCATGCAAGAAGCTTATGAAGCGGAAAAATCTCCCGTTAGCAAAGAGGTTTTAAAGCAGCTTTTGGAAAACGCGAATATCGCGAGCAGTGAAGACAGGCCTTTGTGTCAAGATACTGGGTTGGCGGTTTTTTTCGTAAAAGTCGGTCAGGATTTGAAAATTACGGGCGGCACGCTTAAAGACGCGATAAACGAAGGAACCGAAAAAGGTTATAAAGAGGGGTATTTAAGAGCTAGTACATGCGAGTGTTTCAGCAGAGCGAATCTAAAAGATAAAATCGGCTACAACCTTCCGGCTATTATACATTTTGATATCGTAGAGGGCGATAAACTCGATATAGAGTATGCCGCAAAAGGCGGAGGAAGCGAGAATGTCAGTCGCGCAAGAGTCTTTCCTCCGGCCGCGGGCAAAGAGGGAGTCGTTAATTTCGTTAAAGAGTGTATCAGCGACGCCGGCGGAAATCCCTGTCCTCCGTTGACTGTCGGAATCGGAATCGGCGGTACATTTGAAAAGGCGGCGATATCTTCAAAACATGCGCTTTTTCGCGAGATAGGAAGTAAAAACGAAGACCCCGAAATGGCCGAACTTGAAGAGCATATAAAAAATGAACTTAATAAACTCGGGATAGGTTCTATGGGGATGGGCGGAACACAGACGGTGCTTGCCGTACATATAGAAGCAAATCCCTGTCATATAGCCTCATTGCCCGTTTCCGTAAATGTGCAGTGTCACAGCTCGCGTCATACGCATATCACTATATAGGAGATAAATATGGGAAAAACTTATAATCTGACTACTCCTTTGAGTGACAAAGATATTGAGATGTTAAAATGCGGCGATGTGGTTTATTTAAGCGGCACGATCTATACCGCAAGAGACGCGGCGCATAAAAGACTTATAGATTTGATAAACGAGGGCAAAGAGCTTCCGTTTGATTTAAAGGGCTCGGTTATCTATTTTGTAGGGCCTACCCCTCCAAAACCCGGAGATCCGATAGGAAGCGCGGGACCTACCACAAGTTATAGAATGGACTCTTATTCTCCGACATTGATTAAACTGGGTCAAAAAGGGATGATAGGCAAAGGAAAAAGAAGTCAAGAGGTAAGAGACGCCTGTAAAAAGTATAAGGCGGTATATTTCGGTGCGACAGGCGGTGCGGGAGCTCTTTTGGGCAAACAGATAAAAAGCGCAAAAGTTATCGCATACGAAGAGCTGGGACCTGAAGCTATCAGAGAGCTTGAAGTCGAAAACTTTCCGGTTACCGTCGTAAACGACATGTACGGCTGCGATCTTTACGAAGAGGGCAGGAGGCAGTATGAAGTCAAAGACGATTAATCGTTTTATAAATTATGTTAAAGGAGGATTAGAGTAGATGAATATTCATGAATATCAGGCTAAAGAGATATTTGCGCAGTACAAAGTACCCACGCCTCGCGGTATTATCGCAAATACGGTTGACGAAGCCGTAAAAGCGGCCAATGAGCTGGGTGGAAATATATGGGTGGTAAAGGCGCAAATTCACGCGGGAGGAAGAGGACTTGGCGGAGGCGTCAAGCTTGCAAAATCCATAGATGAAGTCAAAAAATATGCCGACGAAATTCTTGGCATGACGCTTGTTACTCATCAAACCGGTCCCGAGGGTAAACTCGTGCAAAAAGTGTATATAGAAGAGGGCGCGGATATTCAAGATGAACTCTATCTGGGAGTGGTTCTTGACCGCGCCAAAGAGATGCCCGTCATCATGGCTTCGACGGAAGGCGGTATGGATATCGAAACGGTTGCGGAAAAAACTCCGGAAAAAATCGTAAAAGTCGCCGTCGATCCCGCTATCGGTTTCCAGGGATTTCATGGAAGAGCTTTGGTGTTCGGACTTGGAATCGGCGATAAAGCCGAGCAGAGAAAGATGATCGACTTCGCATCCAAGCTATATGATGTATATATGGATAAAGATGCGGAAATGATCGAAATCAATCCTCTTATAAAAACCGGAAGCGGTGAATTTATCGCGCTTGACGGAAAAATGGGCTTTGACGATTCGGCGCTTTTTAGACATCCCGATATCGAAGCGATGAGAGATATAAGCGAAGAAGATCCAGACGAGAGGGAAGCTAGCGAATATGGACTCTCATATGTGGCGCTTGACGGTGAAATAGGATGTATGGTAAACGGCGCCGGTTTGGCGATGGGTACTATGGATACGATCAATTATATGGGCGGAACTCCGGCGAATTTTCTCGATGTCGGCGGCAGCGCGAACGCCCAAACGGTTGCAAAAGGCTTTGAGATAATATTGAAAAATCCCAATGTAAAAGCTATTTTCGTCAATATATTCGGCGGAATCGTCAGATGTGATCGTATAGCAAACGGAATTTTGGAAGCGACAAAGCTAGTCGATGTTCATGTCCCCGTAATCGTAAGGCTTGACGGAACAAACGCGCCCGAAGCCGCCGAGATTTTAAAAAACGCAAATATCAAAAATGTCATATCCGCGACGGATTTAGCCGACGGCGCTAAAAAAGCGGTGGCGGCTGCAAAAGGAGAGCTTTAATGAGTATTTTAGTAAATAAAGATACAAAAGTTATAGTGCAAGGTTTTACGGGTGGAGAGGGAACTTTTCATGCGAAACAGTGTTTGGATTACGGTACGCAAATCGTCGGCGGCGTCACTCCAAACAAAGGCGGTCAAGAACATCTAGGCAAACCTGTTTTTAATACGGTTTTAGAGGCGGTTGACGCTACGGGCGCGACGGTTAGTATGGTTTTCGTACCGCCTGCGTTTGTCGCCGACGCGGTGATGGAAGCGGCGGAAGCCGGAATAGAGCTTGCGGTAATTATCACCGAAGGAGCTCCTGTTAAAGATATGCAAAAAGCGAAGGCTCACGCAATTAAACATGGTATGAAAACCATCGGTCCAAACTGTCCGGGGATTATAACGGCGGATGAGTGTAAAATCGGAATTATGCCCGGTTCGATTTTTAAAAAAGGAAATGTAGGACTTATCAGTAAATCCGGTACTTTGACATACGAGGGCGCAAATCAAGTTGTAAAAGAGGGATTTGGAATTTCTACGGCTGTTGGTATTGGTGGAGATCCTATCATCGGTCTTAGTTATAAGCAGTTGCTGCCGATGTTTGAAGCGGATCCGCAGACCGAAGCGATCGTCATGATCGGTGAAATCGGCGGTGATCTTGAGATTCAGGCCGCAAAATTGATAAAGGAGCGAATCACAAAACCCGTTGTAGCTTTCATCGCGGGTCAGACCGCTCCAAAAGGTAAAAGAATGGGTCACGCCGGCGCCATCATCAGCGGAAGCGCCGGTACGGCAAAAGAGAAGATGGATGCGCTGGAAGCTGCGGGCGTAAAAGTCGTAGTTTCTCCGGCGGATATCGGTAAGGCTGTGGCTGAAGTATTAAAAAAGTAGGTAAGCCGCTGAAGCAAACACAGCGTTAACGAAGCAATTTTGGGCTTTGGTTTAAGGATCTAAAGCGCGGTTTATCTGCGCGTGAGCCTGCTGCTGAAGCAAACACAGCGTTAACGAAGCAATTTTGGGCTTTGGTTTAAGGATCTAAAGCGCGGTTTATCTGCGCGTGAGCCTGCTGCTGAAGCAAACACAGCGTTAGCGTAGCAATTTTGGGCTTTGCTCAAAATGCGTAATTAAATAAAAAAGGAGATTAAATGGGATTAATGAAAGCCCCTGAAAATACCCCTGTCTGGGTCAATGTCGATAGATGTAAAGCATGCGATATATGCGTGGCGGTTTGTCCCGCAGGTGTTTTGGCTATGGTTCCTTCGGATAAAACGATTCTTGGAGCTACGATAAGTGTTCAAACACCGGAGTCTTGCATAGGATGTAACGATTGTGAACTAAGCTGTCCCGATTTTGCGATCTATGTGGCGGACAGAAAAGAGTATAAGTTCGCAAAATTGACTGATGAAGCGAAACAACGGGCTGAAGCTATAAAAGCTAACCACTATATGGTATTAAGCGCTTAAGGAGAATAGATGGCAAGAGAAGTTATTTCAAGTGGAAACTCGCTGTGTGCATTGGCTGCATACGATTGCGGGTGTGAGTTTTTTGGCGGGTATCCTATTACGCCTTCGAGTGAGATTGCGCATGATTTAAGCGTACTTCTTCCGAAAAAGGGATATAAATTTATTCAGATGGAGGATGAGATCGGAGGAATCGCCGCGGCTCTTGGAGCTTCAATAAGCGGCAAAAAATCCATGACCGCGACTTCGGGTCCGGGTATCTCTTTAAAAGCCGAGCAAATCGGGCTTGGATTTATCGCCGAAGTACCTTTGGTAATAGCAAATGTT
The DNA here is from genome assembly GCA_027081495.1 of Campylobacterales bacterium. GTDB lineage: Bacteria > Campylobacterota > Campylobacteria > Campylobacterales > QNZT01 > QNZT01. The sequence continues at coordinate 8,385 of JALWKJ010000151.1, forward strand.
ATGAGAGGGGGTCCTTCAACCGGTCTTCCGACCCGCGTTTCTCAAGCGGATATCGGACAGGCTAAGTATCCGACGCACGGAGATTACGCTTCTATAACTCTTTGCGCGGGTTCTCTTGAAGAGTGCTATACGCAAACTCTTAGAGCTTTTAACCTCGCCGAGACTTATATGACTCCGGTTTTTATTCTTTTAGACGAGACTATCGGGCATATGCATGGAAAAGCGGTACTTCCCGATCTTAAAGAGGTTGAAGAGGGCGCAAAGAGTAGAGCTACGAATTTTTGCGATCCGAAAGATTATAAACCTTATGAAGCGAAAATGAACGAACCGGCTGTTTTAAATCCTATGTTTAAGGGTTATAGATATCATGTTACGGGTCTTCATCATGGACCGACGGGTTTCCCGACCGAGGATAAAGATCTGTGCGCTTACAATATAAAAAGACTTGTAGGTAAAATCCAAGATGTAGGTAAACTAGACGATCTTCCGGATTATGAAGAGTATATGCTTGACGATGCCGAAGTTTGTATTATCGCATACGGTTCTATAAGCCGCGGAGCGAAAGAAGCCGTTATGAAACTTAGAGAAGATGGCATTAAAGCGGGGCTTTTTAGACCTATAATGTTATGGCCAAGTCCGGCAGAGAAGATAGAAGAGATAGGTAAGCGGTTTGATAAAATTTTTATAACCGAACTTAATCAAGTGGGTCAATATACGGAGGAGATAGAGAGAGTTACCGGAAGAAAAGATTTCGCGACTCTTAGAACCGCAAACGGACGACCTATACCTCCGCTTGATATGGTAGCAAAAGTGAAGGAGATGTTCTAATGGCTTTTAATTATGATGAATATTTAAGAACGGATAAGATGCCAACCCTTTGGTGTTGGGGATGCGGTGACGGAGTTATTTTAAAGGCGTTTATAAGAGCCGTTGATAAACTCGGATGGAACATGGACGATGTTTGCGTGGTTTCGGGAATTGGTTGTAGCGGAAGATTTTCTTCATATATCAATTGCAATACCGTCCATACGACTCACGGGCGCGTTGTCGCTTATGCGACGGGAATCAAGCTTGCGAATCCCGAAAAACATGTCGTTATGGTAACGGGCGACGGCGACGGTCTAGCGATAGGCGGTAACCATACTATTCATGGATGTAGAAGAAATATTGATTTAAATCATATTCTTATTAATAATTTCATTTACGGTTTGACAAATTCTCAAACTTCTCCTACCACTCCTCAGGGTATGTGGACGGTTACGATGCAGTATGGAAATATAGATCCGACATTTGATGCATGTAAATTGGCGGAGGGAGCCGGCGCGACATTTATTGCCAGAGAATCGGTAAGCGATCCAAAAAGGATCGAGAAGATGTTTGTTAAAGGTTTCCAGCATAAAGGTTACTCGTTTTTTGATGTATTTTCCAACTGTCATATCAATCTTGGTAGAAAAAATAAAATGGGTGAAGCGATGGATAATCTTAAATGGATCGATGAGATTACCGTCGGTAAAAAGAAGTATGACGCTATGAGCGAAGAGGAGAGAAAGGGATTGTTCCCTACCGGTGTCTTGGTAGAAAAAGAGCAGCCTGAATATTGCGAACTTTACGACAAAGTGATCGAGGCTGCGCAAGGCGGTGAGAAAATCACCAGAAAGGATTTTGAATGAGACGACAACTTAGATTTACGGGTGTAGGCGGTCAGGGTGTTCTTCTAGCGGGTGAAATTTTAGCGGCGGCGAAAATTGCCGAAGGCGGATTTGGCGTAAAAGCCGCTACATATACTTCTCAAGTGCGCGGCGGTCCGACGGTTGTCGATATTTTGCTCGATGATAAAGAGATACTTTTTCCATATGCGATCGACGGCGAGATAGAATTTATGCTCTCTGTTGCGCAAATTAGTTATGATCAGTTTAAAAACGGTGTAAAAGAGGGCGGCATTATCGTCGTTGATCCGGATCTCGTACATCCTACCGACGAGGATAGACAAAAGTGGAAAATATATGAAATTCCTATCATTCGTATAGCGAAATACGAAGTAGAAAATGTCGTTACTCAATCTGTCGTCGCATTAGCGATTGCCGTTGAGATGACTCATGTTATGGATGCGAATCAAGTATTTGAATCGATGAAGAAAAAAGTTCCTCCAAAAGTTCTTGCCGCGAACGAAAAGGCATGGGAGCTTGGAGTCGAATACGCTAAACGGGCGTTGGCGGGCGAAACATTTGTTGACGCATAAGTCGCAAAAGAGCTTATTTTAAATAAGCTCTTTTGGTTAAACTAGACTTTTTTTCACTTTTTTTTGGTACAATGTAAAAAAGAAAAAAAGGGAATTGGTGCTCAGTTTTATCAAAGATATTGAACTTCCATTCAAGATTCCTATACCGGATAAAACTATAAAAATTGCCGTAACCGGTCTTAGCAGAAGCGGTAAGACGGTTTTTTTGACATCTTTTTTAAATCAACTTATCGCAAACGACAAACTACCGTATCTAAACGAAAAATTAAAACAACCCTTTGTCGCGAGACTTCTTCCTCCCGATAGTGTTTATGTCAGATTTGATTATTATAGCAAACTCAAGGCTTTTAGACTAAAAGAACCCAAATGGCCTAAAGCTACGAAATCCGTTAGTAAAACCACTCTTCAACTTGAATTTAAAAGCGAATATGCTTTTTTAAAAAATAAAATCGTAAATATAGAGCTTATAGATTATCCCGGCGAATGGCTTTTGGATCTTAGTATGTTGGAGCAGGACTTTGAGCAGTGGTCTGAGTATATGATATCTTTGGCAAAAGAGGATAAAAGATACTCTTATGCCAGAGAGTGGCTTGATTTTGCCGATAGTATAGAACTTTATAAAAAAAACGAGAATGAATTTCAGCAAGAGCAGCTGCATGATCATTATAGCGAGTATCTAAAGCGTTTACATTATCATGGTTTTTCGTTTGTGCAGCCCGGAAGATTTTTGGAACCGGGAGATATGAGAGACGATCCTCTTTTGGTTTTCGCTCCTTTGCCCGCTCCCAAAGGCGAAGTCGAGGAGGGATCGATTTACGATATATTTAAAAGAAAGTATGAACTTTATATACAAGAGGTCGTAAATCGTCTATATCTTGAACATTTCGAATCGTTCGATACGCAGATTATTCTTATCGATCTTTTAAAAACATTGGAATACGGTTACGGCGTATTTGAAGATATGCATCTAAGTTTTAAAAATATTTTAAAATCGTTTACTTACGGTTCGAACAATTTTTTAACCCGCTTTTTTAACCCGGAAATCAATCAAGTTATATTTGCCGCGACAAAAGCCGACCATATTCCGATAAGTCAACACGCGCAATATAAGAAATTGGTCGAGGAGATGATATGGGATCTAAAACGAGAACTTGATGTAAAACATATAGATACGGAAGTTACTATTTTTGCCGCGGTAAAAAGTACGAGAGATGTAAAGGCGAAGATCGACGGCAAAGAGGTGGATTGTATTCGCGGTATTGTCGAAGGAGAGAAAGAGTTTTCCACGCATTTTCCGGGAGTTTTACCGAAAAACTATATGGATAAAGAGTTTTGGGATAACTCTTCATATCATTTTACCAAATTCAAGCCGATTTCATTTCCTCTTAGAGATCTGAATGCGGTTGAACATATTCGTATGGATAAATTGATATATAGTATATTAAAGGATCGTGTATGAAAAAGATAAAACCAGGACGAGTTGACGATGAACTGGTAACCGAGGATATAAAAGAGGAGACGAAAGTCCTCTCGCCCGCTCGTTTAAGCGAGGAAGATTTTGTCGAAGAGATTGAAAATGAGGAGAAAAAGAGGCTTACTACTTTAAAAAGTATGAGCGATTTCGCGAAAAAAAGCGCTACCGTTTTGGGATTATTATTTGGAGTTATAATAATAGGCACCGTTTACGACGCTTTTTCTACAGCGGGATCGATGATGCAAAACGCTCCGATACTTGGGGTGATTTATCTTGTAATGCTCTTTTCTCTTATAGGGATTTTAGGTTTTTTTATCGTTAAAGAAACGATCGGTTATAGAAAAATCAAACGAATAGACAAGATTCAACAAGATGCTAAAGAGGCAAAAGCGGCTCCCGTTAAAAGAGCTAGAGAGTTTGCGAAAAAGATCATATCTCACTATAGAGATCATGAAGACGATGATATCAGAGCGAGGGTAAGTGCGTTTGAGATAGAGCTTCCCTCCATGATGGATGATGAAATCATGCAAAGACTCGATGAAATAGTACTCTCAAAGATGGATGAAAAAGCGAAAAAAATAATAACCAAATACGCCAACCAAACAGCTATTTCTACCGCAATCAGCCCCGTTGCTATGATAGATGCCATATTGATACTCTCAAGAAGTCATGTCATGATAAAGGATATCGCTAAAGTTTACGGTCTTAGACCGAATTTTTTAGGCGAAATGGCGCTTGTAAAAAAAGTCTTCGTAAATCTGGCTTTTGCGGGAGTAACCGATATAATGCTGCATCATTCTCACGATATACTCGGAGCTTCGCTTTTATCGAAAGTATCATCTCACGGAGCTCAAGGAGTAGCCAACGGAATACTTACGGCAAGGGTGGGTTTAAGTACTTTAAATGCCTGTCGTCCGGTGCAAATCGATAAAAAACAGGACGGTTTTTTTAAAAATATTTTCAAAACGATAACAAAATCACTCTTTTCTTCTAAAAAATAATTTTTTTTGTCCGATATATTAGAGAAGTTTGATATAAAAGCGTCTCTTTTTTAAAGTAGGATGTTTTTATATATAAAGGACAAAATGTGACTATAGATAGACAAAGCGGCGTATCTTCGAAAGATATAGCCGATCGTTCGGATCATCGAGTTGACGAAGATTTTAAAAACAATATTTTGATAATTACTCAAAAACATCTTGATCTCGATTTGATGAAAAAAACTCTTCAAAGCGTAAAAGGGTGCAAGATTTATGAAGCGGGAAATTTAAAAACCGCTTTTAATATTACCAATCATAGAGATATCGATTTGATTATCGTTGACGAAGAGCTCCCTACCGCGGAAGGGTTTGAAGTTATAGATAAACTAAACGGAAGATCTTTTTTAAAAGAGATACCGAAGATCTTGTTGATTACCGGTAAATTTAAAAAAGAGAGATACGACTCTTATAGAGATATAAATCTTGATTTTATCAACAAACCCATAGATCCCGTAATGTTTAAAGCGAGAATATCGACATTTTTTAGAAATTTAAATAAAAAAACATATAGATCGTCTCTGTTTGAAGATATGATTAACGAAAAAATAGATGCCGCGAAATCGTTTTTAAATATTTATAAAAGTTTTTTCGAAGTCGATGAAAATATACTTTTTATTTACGATCATGATGAAAACAGAGTCATAGACGCCAATAAGGTTTTTTTGCGATTTTTTCAAGATCTCGGATTTGTCAATAAAGTACTTCAAAAAAGAAAATTTTTGAAAAAATATATTCCTTATAGCGAAGATGCGAATTATCTTAATCATTATAATTTCAACGAGTGGGTCGATATAGCTTCTTTGGGTGAAGATTTTCATTTTGGACTTAAGATCGTAAAAAATTCCACACCTTACAGTTTTTCCGTATTGTTCAAAAAAATGGCGGTTACCGGACAAAATATATATGTCGTAAAATTGCTCAATAATCACAATTATCTGCCTCAAGGCAATGAAAAAGATTTCAAAGAGTGCCGCGTAAAAGTAAACGATGATCTTAAACTTTTAAAAGATGAGATAGATCTCGATGAGAGCCAAAGATCGTATATGAAGATATATAAAGCGTTAAAGAGAATTTCCGAACATATAAACCACGATGACAAAGAGAGCGTTTTGCAAATCGATCCTTATAAACATCAAACGGTCAATGTCTATTTTGTCATATCTACTTTGTTAAAGTCTTTTTCGGCACACAAGACTCTTTATTTAAACGGGGCGAGAGTAGATAAAGATTTTGAAGAAAACGGCGAACAGATATATCTTAAAACCGATCCCGACGCTTTGCAAGACGCTATAAAAGGAATTTTGGAAAGTTACTTTACGGCTTCCGTTTCGTATGATCAAAGACGCATCAAAGTAAGCGTTTACACGATAGCCGACAAAAGACTCGTTGTCGAGATAAGAGCGAGCGATAGAAAGGAAAAACCGAAAGAGCTTTCCGTTTTTGACAAGATTTTAAGAAAAGAGGCTCTTACTTTTTCACAAGGCGCGCAAAACGATATATTGCCTAAAAATGTTCGTCAAGCGATAGATACGCTTGGCGCCGATGTCAGACATTATAGTGCGGACGGGCATACGATTTTTCTACTTACCGTGCCGATTCTTGAAAAAAGTTAATTAATTTAGCTTTTTATTATAAAA
>JALWKJ010000152.1 GCA_027081495.1 Campylobacterales bacterium
GTTTGGGTATATTGCATATATCTAATAATTTTAGGATGGTATCAAAGATTTATTCTCAAGAAGCGATGTTCTTCAAAAAATTGCGGATCAAAGAAAAAATAATCTTTTTTTGCTATAATCAAACTTCTTATCTAAAGTGGGCCCTTAGCTCAGCTGGGAGAGCGCTTCGCTGGCAGCGAAGAGGTCACCGGTTCGATCCCGGTAGGGTCCACCAAAATTATCAAATATACCACGAATGGACGATAAAACGATTTTTTAAAGAGTTTATCTATTTTATAAAATTGATCATGAAGGGGTATTTCCACTCTTTTGCGTTATTTGCGTTTATCGCTCCGATTACGGCTAGAACAAATACGGCGATTTTTAATAAAAAAAGTAAAACTATTCCTATGCCGAAATAGACAAGCAGTAAAGCCAAAAAACCGTATAAAAAATATGAAAACATCCAGTTTGTAACCATTTTACCATGTTTATCTATGTAGGAGGATTCATCTTTTTTTAGTTGCCATAAAATGATAACGGCGACAAATCCGCTAAAGGGTATGAGAATATTTAATAATTGGGAGAGATGGATAAACATTGCCCAATTTCGTTCGGCTTTTTTCGGCATTTGTCAACTTCCTGATTTTTATGTTCTATTATACTATAATTTACGAAAAAAGGAGAATGAGATGGCGGTAATATTTGAGTCGATTATAAGATCAAACCCTGTTGGCAGGTGGTATATAGAGCTTAGGGATACAACTGAAGAAGATAGTATGCAAATATGTTTGGATATAGATGAATATGCTCAAAAGATAGAAGATATGGGAGCTGAGTACGGTGGAGATATCGAAGTGAAATGGAGCGCTGACGAAAATGTGACGCAACAACAGTTAAACGAAGTTAGAATGCAAATAGCAAAATATGACGAGCGTCAACAAAAACAAAACGGCGAGATGGAATTTTAAACCGCTTTCGGTAAAATCGTGCAAAAATAAAATTGAAGGAAAAAGATGTCTAAGATACGGATATGGCACAACCCAAGATGTAGCAAATCAAGAGCCGCGCTTAAGTTTTTGGAAGAAGAGGGAGTTGATGTTGAAATAATCAAGTATCTTGATGTGCCGCATACAAAAGAAGAGATAGAAAATCTTATCGATATGCTAAAGATAGATTCCGTTAGAGAGTTAATGAGAACAAAAGAGGATATTTACAAAGAGCTTAATCTAAAAGAAGAAAAGGATGAACAAAAGCTCATCGAAGCGATGATAGAGCATCCTCGTCTCATCGAAAGACCCATTGTCATAAAAGGTTCAAGCGCCGCTATCGGCAGACCGATTGAGAAAATTATAGATCTTGTAAGGGGCGTGGATGCTTAGTACTGTAAATCTTACTATGCGTTACGGCAAGAGAACGCTTTTTGATAAGATAAATCAATCGTTTGATAAGGGAAAAAGATACGGCCTTATAGGCGCCAACGGAGCGGGAAAGAGTACTTTTTTAAAAATTCTCTCAGGTGAAATAGAACCGACCGAGGGCGAAGTTCAAATTCAGCCCGGGTTGAGAATGGGAGTTCTTGGTCAAAACCAATACGCTTTTGAAGATTTTAGTTTAAAAGACGCCGTACTTTATGGAAACAAGAGGCTTTTTGATGCGCAAAAAGAGAAAGAAAAACTCTATATGGAAGGTGATTTTGAAGACGACGGCGTAAATAATCGTCTTGCCGAGCTTGAGATTATATGTGCGGAAGAGGATCCTACTTACGAATCGGATGTGCATATAGAGAAATTGCTTGAAGCGCTCGGTTTTGAATCGAGTATGCATGAACAGAAGATGAGTTCATTAACCGGCGGAGATAAATTCAAGATTCTTTTAGCGCAGGTTCTTTTTCCAAAGCCCGATATTTTACTTTTGGACGAGCCTACGAACAATCTTGATATGGATGCTATCGCCTGGCTGGAGCAGCAGTTAAAAAGGCATGAAGGAACGCTTGTCGTCATCTCTCATGATAGACACTTTTTAAATAGCGTCGTAACTCATATTTTAGATCTCGATTTTAGTAAAATTCGTGAATTTACCGGAAATTACGACGAGTGGTATATAGCGGCAAATCTTATAGCAAAACAACAAGAAGCCGACAGAAGTAAAAAACTGAAAGAAAAAGAACAGCTTGAAAACTTCATTCGACGATTTTCCGCTAACGCTTCAAAAGCGAAACAGGCTACGAGTCGCCAAAAACAGTTGGAAAAGCTTGATTTAGGAGAAATCCAAATTTCTAGCAGAAGAGATCCGAGTATTTTGTTTAAACCTTGTAGAGATATAGGGCAGGAGGTTTTGGAAGTTGAAGTTTTGGGTAAAAGTTACGGCAATGAAATAGTATTTGAAGATCTCTCTTTCAAGATTGAAAAAGGAGATAAAATAGCTCTTATCGGTACAAACGGCGTCGGAAAAACCACTCTTTTGGAGATAATTACAGAAAACCTTTCTCCTGATAACGGCAGCGTAAAGTGGGGACAAACTATACACAAAACATATTTTCCTCAAAATACGACCGAAATAATCAAAGGAGATGAAAATTTATATTCATGGATTCAAGGTTTTAGTAAAGATTGGCATATTGACGAAATAAGAAAATGTCTAGGAAGAATGCTCTTTTCCGGAGAAGATCAGGAAAAAAAGGTTGGCGCTCTAAGCGGCGGTGAAAAACATAGGCTTATGATGAGCAAGATGATGATGGATTTTGCAAATTTTCTTATTTTGGATGAGCCCGACAACCACCTTGATCTTGAAGCTATTGTTGCTCTTGGCGAAGCTCTTTACAACTATGAAGGAAATGTTATTTGCGTAAGTCATGATAGAGAGCTTATAGACGCTTTCGCGAATAGGATATTTGAACTAAAACCTGACGGTAGTTTTGTTGATTTTAAAGGAAATTATGAGGAGTATAGAGAGCAAGTATAGTTTAGGATTATTGGCGGTTTATACAATCTTTTTTTGTTACATTAAATCTAAATAGCTCTTTTTTAGTTTTTGCGCTTGTGTAACGGTAGGATATATTTATGCCGCTTTCGAGGAATCGTTTTGATGTTTGGCATATACCGGTAGTAACGGGTTTTTGCATTCTTTTTTTACCCTCAAAGGTTAGTTCGTCGTCGCTTTTGCCCGTAACATTTAGTTCATAAATATAGATCAGAGTTTGATTATCGGCTCTCATTTTTACGAGAGTCGTAAAATCGTCCACTTTTTGCGGAAGTTTTTCAGAGAGTCCCGAAGCCGCCATTTTAACGACATTTTGGTTTTGAAGTTTGATTTTTTCAGCTAAAGTATCGGCTGAAATCGTATTTATCGTAAGAAATGATATTATTAAGATGATTATAGGCATTGTTGTCCTTGGGGTATCGATTTTTATATTTATCGTATTGTACAGTTTAAGCGCTTTAAACAATTTAACGCTATTTAAGCAAAGTCTATTACATAATTTGGGATAATCCCTATTATGGACAAATTTGAAACTTATAAAGACCTTTTGCTTAGATACAACAAAGTTCACAACATCTCGGGCGTAAAAAATGCCGATGAAGTGGATAATAACATAGAAGATTCTCTATATCCGATTAAGTTTTTGGATATGGGCAAAATAGATAGCGTACTGGATATAGGAACCGGCGCCGGTTTTCCAG
>JALWKJ010000153.1 GCA_027081495.1 Campylobacterales bacterium
ATTTTACTCTTTTTCACTCCCCAAAAAAGTTCGTTTGAAGAAAATAAACGATATGAAATTTACCTATTTCATGACTTAGCTCATACGGAGATCGTTTTAAAGTCAAACAGCCTCATAAAACCTTTAAAAGAGAAGCTAAAACCTTTTATAAAAGATTTCTCCAACTATCTAGCGTTTAGCTATGGAGATCAATTTTTTATGCTTCATATAAAAAGGTGGAAAGATATGAAATTTACGACTATGCTAAAAGCTCTTTTTATAAATACGCCCGCAGTCATCAAAATAGGATGCTATAAAAGCATAAAAAAAGACGACTCCATCATAAAAATTCCGGTTTCAAAAAAAACATATATAAAACTTCAAAACAATATTTTAAATTCGTTTAAACTAAAAAGCGGTTCCTTGATCGCGGTAAAAACAGATAATAAAAACCTCGGCTTACACTATTTTCGCGCATATAGAGATTATAATCTTTTTTTTACATGCAATACATACACGGGAGAGATACTAAGAGAGAGTGATCTTAGCGTCTCTTTGTGGACGCCTCTGTCGTATCAAGTAGTTTATCATTTTCCAAAGTAGTTAAGCAATTATTTAGTACCATAATCAAAATCAAAACGAGTGGAAAAAGAATGTCAAACGACTGTAAAAAAGCTTATATAACAACCCCTATCTATTATGTGAACGATGTACCTCATATCGGACATGCCTATACTACGATCATCGCGGATACTCTTGCAAGATATTCAAGACTCATAGGTCTTAAAACTCTCTTTTTAACCGGTACGGACGAACATGGGCAAAAGATTCAAGAAGCCGCAAAACAAAGAGGAAAAAAACCTCAGGAGTATGCGGATGAAATCAGCGGCAAATTTCGCTCGCTCTGGGACGAGTTTGATATAAGTTACGATGTTTTCATACGAACCACGGATGAAAAACATAAACTCGGCGTCCAAAAAGCGTTTGAAACGATGTATAAAAAGGGAGATATTTACAAAGACGACTATGAAGGATTTTATTGCGTAAGCTGTGAAACATTTTTTACAAAAACCCAACTAGTTGACAATGAGTTTTGTCCCGATTGCGGAAAACCGACTTCGATCGTCAAGGAGGAGAGCTATTTTTTCAAACTTTCAAAATATGAACAAAAACTTCTTGAGTGGTATGACGACAAAGACAAATGCGTGCTTCCCAAAGCGAAGAAAAACGAAGTTATAAATTTCGTAAAACAGGGACTTAACGATCTATCTATAACAAGAACGAGCTTTGACTGGGGTGTGAAACTTCCAAAATCTATCAACGATCCAAAACATGTCATGTATGTATGGCTTGACGCTCTTTTAAACTACATAACCGCTCTAGGCTACGGCAGCGATGAAAAAGATATGGACTTTTGGCCCTCAACCGTTCACCTTGTGGGAAAAGATATATTAAGATTTCACGCTATCTACTGGCCGGCGTTTTTGATGAGTCTGGATCTAGCTTTACCAAAACATATAGGCGCTCACGGCTGGTGGACTAGAAACGGCGAAAAGATGAGTAAGTCGAAAGGAAATGTCGTAAATCCAAAAGAGGTAGCCAATGCGTACGGACTCGATAACTTCAGATATTTTCTACTTAGAGAAGTGCCTTTTGGACAAGACGGCGACTTTAGTCAAAAAGCGCTGATAGATAGAATAAACTCCGATTTGAGCAATGATCTTGGAAATCTGTTAAATAGAATCATCGGAATGAGCGGCAAATACGCCGACTATACGATAGACTCGAAAGATGTATTAAAATTTCATGAAAAAGAGATAAAAATCGCCGAAAAGACGATAGAGACTCTAAGCGGATATATTTATGATCTGCAATTAAACAGATATCTTGAAGAGTTATGGAAAATTTTGACTCTGGCAAACCAGTCTATCGCGATATATGAGCCTTGGATGAAAATGAAAGAAGAAAAAACGGACGAAGCTTTGGCGATTGTAGCGCTTGTCGCCAATCTGCTGGCAAAAGTAACTCTTCTTTTAAGCCCCGTTATGCCAAATACATGCGCTAAAATAGCGGATTCTCTCGGATTTATCATAAATCCTCAAAATTACGATAAATTGATAATCCAAAAAGGGTTGTTAAATACATTTATGATCAAAAAAACTCCGCCTCTGTTTCCAAAAATAGAAAAAGAGCTCCTAACGACCCCCTCTGAGAATAGTTTAAAACCTGAGTCCAAAGATAAGAAAAAGGATGAGGGCGTCGTTACTATCGAGCAGTTTTTTCAAACCAAACTAAAATTGGCGACGATTCTTGAAGCAGAAGAGATTCCAAAAAGCGACAGACTACTTAAACTAAAAGTAGATCTCGGCGAAGAAAAACCGCGCCAAATAATAGCCGGCATAAAAGAGTACTATACGCCGAAAGATCTTGTCAATACGCAAGTATGCGTAGTTTCAAATCTAAAACCCGCAAAGATCATGGGATATCTATCCGAAGGGATGCTTTTAGCGGCAAAAGATAAAGAGTCGCTTACGCTTATTAGGCCGGAATTTCACAAAAAAAGCGGCACGCCTATTGGATGACATTTGAAAACCTGGCAAAACTCACAAATGCACAACTTTTAAACGAACCGTGCATTTCATCATTTGAGAGAATAGTTTTCGATCCTAACCGTGTAAAACGAGGCGATCTTTTTATAGGAAACGATATAGATGAGATAAAAACGGCTCTAGTCAAAGACGCATATGCCGTTTTGAGCGATAAACAGACAAACATTTTAGATGACGAAATAGCCTGGCTAAAATGTGAAAATATCGACGATGCGCTGATAGGTTTGCTTCGTTACTATCTTATGCAAACAAAATTGAATTTTGTCTGTTTTGACCCTATCGAGGTAGCGCTGATGAAAAAAATTACCGCGAAAGAGAGTATAATATTTTTAAATTCCGATGCAAGAAGCAATTTTCAAAAAATTCTCGACGCTCCGCAAAACTCGCTTATAGTCGGTTATGAACAAAACTATTTACAAAATATATATCCGGCTTTTGAAATACCCGCCGTTAGCATTTTGAGACCGATTACGAAAATAAAAAGCACGCTTTTTTTGAGCTCGTTTGAATATAAAGATCAACTATATGAAAATATAAAGTTACCTGAATTTTTTTTAAAAAAATTTGAAAATATTGTTAATTTTCTTGATTCCAAATCGATTGACTATAAAATAAACAAATGTGATTTTACGCCCTATTTTTACCCAATTTTTATAAATAAAGCTCTAAAACAAAAAAGCTTCGGCGCTACGACAAGGGCTATTATCGTCATAAAAGAGAACAAAGATCTGAAAAATTTCATAAATTACCTAAACAAAAAGGCTTTATGGGCTAAAAATATCCTTTGTTTACAAAAAGATAACAAGTACGAAAAATTTGAAAATATCGAAATAGTCACATACACAAAATTGGCTGAAATAACAAAATTAAAAGATTTTGAATTTAATTTCGCTATAATCAATGCAGATCTGCAAAATCTTACCGATCTTTTAAAAAAAAGAGAGACAAAAAACGAGCCGTCTCTTTTTAAGGAGCTATAAAACCAAATGGACTCGAATTCGCAGTCGATGCGGGCTCATCATGAGCCGAACACTTTTTTGCAAAATTATTGGGATATTGTCGGAGGTAT
>JALWKJ010000154.1 GCA_027081495.1 Campylobacterales bacterium
CGATTTCTCTTTTGTTAAAAAACCTTTTGCTCTATCATTTTGGATATATCCTAAAAAAGTCCCTACTTCATCCTATATGGCCGTAATGGGTAAGGATATAGAAATCTATCTTCGCAAAAACGGTAAAATAAGCGTCAACTTGAAGAACAATGAAGATGATTTGTTAAGTAGTGATTTAGTGACTTTTAACGACTGGAATCATATAGTTCTAAGCAGCGACGGTAAAGATATAAGAGTTTATATAAACGCAAAACTGACGGCTCAAACAAGCGCGCAAGATATAGGAATAAACGGTAACGACTCGTTTATGCTTGGAAAAACCGCTTGGAGCGAAGACGGCGATAGAAGTGAAGTGGAAGATTTCAACGGCTTGATAGACGAGCTCAAAGTATTTGACAACGCTCTTAGTGAAGAGGCTATTAAAAATATCATAAAAAACGATAACAACGGTAAAAATTACGATTCAAGCGTTAGAGAAGTTCCCAAATGTCTCTCTCCCGTTGGGTGTAAATCCGAAGCCATCGTTATAGACGATACTAAATTCGTTCATGAGATAGATCTTGTTACGGGAGAGAAAGTGACAACGGTTATGAATAACGAACAGATCAACAACGCTTCAGTAAACGGGTTCGGTTTTAATGTAAAAGACGGATATCTTTGGGGCAGCAATATGGGCAGAGGCGGCTATCTTGTCAGAATAGGAAAAGATGAAAACGGAAAATATGCACAGGAGAAAGTGGGTCCGATAGAGGGCTTGCCGACTTCCAAGGGTACATATATAGGAGATGTCGATCATAACGGAAGATTGTATCTTTATTATAAAAATATTCCTTCAAGAGGGACTCACACGATGTTTGTTATAAATCTTGATAAAAAGAGCGGAAATTATCTAAAGATTGTCGATTCTTTTACTCTTAGCAACATAAGTGTCGCGGATATGTCCTTTAATCCAATAGATAAGCAGCTTTATGCCATAGAGAGCGATAACGATCTATACAAGATAGATGTCAATAATAAAAATATAACACTCATGAAAAAAGATGCGGTAAACGCGAACACGGATACATTCGGTTCAAGCTTTTTTGATTCGGCGGGATTTTTCTATGCGATCAAAAATAGAGCTAGAGATGTTTACAGACTCGATATCAGTGATCCTTCAAATATAAAATCTTTGAAATTTTCAAAACTTACGAACAAAGATGTAAAAAATGTCAATATCGACGGCGGTCGCTGTAATTTAAAACCCATATATATCGACTATGGCGACGCTCCCGACGGTAGTAGTTACAGCAGCGGCGACGGTACGGGTATTTTAAACTATAAGACCCTTACAAGCGACGACGGTCCAAGACACTCGTTACCGGAGGATGAAAATGTCACAAATGTCTATTTTGGGGCGAGCGCGGGATCCGAAAGCGACGCGAAAGTCACAAATAGGGACGACGACAACGGTATTGTCGGAAGAATAAAACCTCTTTTTACCTCGATGTATAATTACGATATGACGCTAAGAGTCAAAAACGATACGAATACGAGCGCAAATGCCGTAGGATGGATAGATTTTAATAGAAACGGCAGATTTGAGAAAAAAGAGGGAGTTAAGGTTATAGTTCCTCCAAAGAGCGATCAAAATGTCAAGTTTGTATGGAGTATTCCTTCGGATATTCAAGACGGTACTACTTATGCCAGATTTCGTGTCAGCAGCGACGAATTGAAAACCGACGAAGAGTTTTCTTACGGCGCAAAAAGCAACGGTGAAGTTGAAGACTGGGAGATTATCATCAAAAGAGGGACTCTCTATGATGTTTGGGATACGGATAGTAATTCAAACGATAGAATCATAAAGACGAAAATCGTAAATAAGCCTATAAAGCTTTATGTATCTAGTATCGATAGAGGCGGAAACTTTAAACCGAGCGTTTTTTCAAATGTCAAAGTAGGACTTTTTTCAAATGACGATAACGGTATCTTGCATGATTATGTAGATATCAATTTTTCCAAAGCCAATCCATATACGGTAAACTTCGGCGCGATCAACAAAGCCGTACGACATGCGTTTGTGAAAATATCATATACCGATGAGACGAATCGGACAAAAGAGATCAACGCGACGGACACATTTGCGATAAGACCGGATCGTTATGATATAAAGATAGAGGATTCTCTTATCGCCGGCAAAAGTTTTAAGATCAATCTATATGCAAAAGATGCAAACGGCTCGGTCGTTAAAAATTATAATGAAGATAAATCGGTATATCTTCTTGATATAAACGAAACAAAAACAGACTCTTTATGTGATCTCGGTATAGAAGCACAGAGAGAAAAAGTTGATTTTAGCGAGGGTGAAGCCAATATAAGCGTTTCATATTCGGATGTCGGAATTTTAGGCTTTAAGCTTTATGAAAAAGATGGAAGCGAGTTTGCAAAGATCGATCGCGACGATACCCCGGATAAAGATCGTTTTATCAAAATCGCTCAAAAAAACAGTTCCGAGATAAAAGCGGCGGATATAGAGTTGCTTTGGGATCTAAAAAACGCCGATAGCGCAAACGGTTATACATATTTTAATAACTATGAACATAACGATTCAAAACTCTCGATTATGAGCGCGGAGTTTGATGCGGTTGTGAAAATGAAAAACGCAAACGGCGAATTGTTGAAAAATTTTACAAAAGAGTGTTACTCAAAAGATATAAATCTAAAAATCGATTATAGAATTGATAGTAACGATAGCTACGGATATCGTCTAAAAGCTTCGTATCAAGATATGAACGACACTTTTTATACCGATCTTAGTAAGTGGGATAGCGATTTAGATAGAGGCGAGCATAGTTTTAGCGGCTATAAAGTCGAATCTTCGCTATTTGAAAAAGGAAAAGGCGCAAAAATAGTCAAATTCAATTTTGAAAGAAAAACGACAAAACCGAGAAATCCGATGAGATTTACCATAAAGGATATAAACGCTTCGCTTGATAATTTATCCGATCCGGATACCGCCGATAAAAGCGTTACATTCTTATATGCCAGAGCGCATATACCCGATCAGAGCGTTGAAGGAAAAGAGATGAGCGTAAAAGTCTATTATGAGACATTTTGTAAAGAGTGCGATAAAAAACTATTTGGGCTTGAAGGTTTAAAAGAGAGTATAGATAGTATAAACTGGTATATACTTGAGAGTATAAATGAAGAGTACAATGATTTTTCCGTTCCCGGTTCGTCATCTCCTTCAGATGGGGGCGAACATAAAAATATCACTTCAAGACACTCCTTTATAAATACGAGTAAAACAGGAAGTCAAAGTTTAAAAATCGTGACGACAAAAACTCCGACGATTGCAAGAGTTACATATACGCCCAAAAAGTATCTTGTATTTAATCGCTTTAAAAATAATGCGAAAACTCATAATTTTACGACAAGATTTATGCAACAGCCAAAATCTTGGGCCGGTAAAGGAGATCTTGGATTGTCTGTAGATATGCTTATAAACAGTCGAAACCGGTTTGATAAGATTGATTGGTAGATTAAAAGGTAGAAGCAATAGCGCAATAAATGTGTTATTGCTTCACATGTTTGTAAAAATAGAGACTTTTTATTAAAAAAATATTATAATTCTCATAATTAATGCCGATGTTATTTATAGCAA
>JALWKJ010000155.1 GCA_027081495.1 Campylobacterales bacterium
TATAAAAAATCTAATATCTTATTTGAATATGTTTTACATATTTTAGAATATTATAATAGGTAAATATTTTTTTGATATTCATGGATTAAAAAATCTTCTTATTTTACACACGCCATCTACGACCGTAAGTTTTTTGGAGCTGTTATATGTATGTATAGCCTTTACGCCGTTTATGAAATCGGGAGTTATTTCGCTCACAAACTCTTCTTTAAACTCTTTTGCGTTTAATTCAATTATTTTGTTGAAATTGGTACTATATCCGTATCCTCCGGCAGAATTTTGAGAAGGTCTATACAAATCGCCTTTATATGATATTATTTTACCGGCGGGTCTTGATGTTCTTATATCCGAAATGATCGGATTTTTTTCATGCGCTATCCATTCGTCTTTTAAGAAATCATTACAATAATAGATATAAAGCTCTTCATTTAACGATTGTCCGCTTTTATCGATGATATTCGTAAATAACCACCATTTACCATCGTTAAAAAAGAGCGTGACATCAACCGCTTCGATATCTTTCATTAAAACTCTTTGAACCTCCCATTTGTATGGAAATTCTACAGCCTTGTAAAGTTTTACATCTTTATCCTTCGACCCCTCGGGTATCATATATATCTCATTCTCATGCTCAAATATGAACGGATACGATTGATGATAATCAGTATCGATTACAACAGTCGGCTCGGAAAGTTTTTTATTGTCATGATTATACTCTATAACGGATATATGTCCTTTTTTTGTTTTGTAAACATAGTCTTCAAAAAATATATAACTTTTATTCTCTTTGTCTATGACAAAAGGATCGGCCCAAAAAAAGGCGTTAGGAGTATTTATTTTTTTAAATTTACTCATATCTCTTTGAAAGGGATAATCTGTTTCATTTTCCGCAAAAAATATTGACCATTGAACTTTATAAAAAAGACGATCCAACCTACTTGCGATATTTTTATATAAAAGTTTGCATACGGGTTTTATCATCTCTAAATTCGAAGGACATTTATCAATTTTGTCTTTAAAAAAATAGAGATTTTGCGATTTCTCTTTTATGAAAGCTTCCGGATTTTTTGCCAAT
The DNA here is from genome assembly GCA_027081495.1 of Campylobacterales bacterium. Taxonomy (GTDB): domain Bacteria; phylum Campylobacterota; class Campylobacteria; order Campylobacterales; family QNZT01; genus QNZT01. The sequence goes on from JALWKJ010000155.1 coordinate 1,076, forward strand.
CTCGTCAAATTTCGAGGAAGCATCATGTGTGTTTTCCAACAAATTAGATTTTTATTGTTATACGCGGATAATTCATCGCAAACGCCGACAAACGAATCAATAGTATATCCGTTATTATCCGTATCGGGTAATTTTTCCAATGTCGTTTTTATCGTCAAATCACCCTCAAGAGTTTCCCAAAGACCCGCGAAATCTGAATGAGTTCCTCTTTTACCGTAAGAGTACTCCCATATTCCATATTTTGCAACGGAAAGTATTTCGCCTTTTAGAACGGTATCGGCAAATTTTATAATCAAATCTACTTCATGCTTTTTTATTATGCTCAAATCTTCATCTTTTACATATTCACGACCGCTCTTGCTTGTTGTTTCTATATCCAGCGTCTTTATATTTAACTTTTTTAGACTTTTTGGCAATAAATAGTTTTTACCTCGTCCATAAATAAAACCGTCCGCCTTACTATAGAGTTTATATAAAAAACTTTGTTGCGATTCTAAACAGTTGGTTTGATTTACAACTAAAACCATCTCAAATAAATCTGAATTTATAATAGTTTCAATTATTTCATATTCAAAAGCTTTGATTCTGTTTTGTTTTGCGTATAGTGCGATTTTTATTTTCTTGGGCACCTGTTTCTCCTGAGACGATAAAGATTTATCTATTATTTTGTTATTTTATCCTGATAAAGTTTTCTGTATTTAGCCGCACATTTTTCTATAGTATAGTTATTATTAAAAAGATCGATAAGTTCATTTGAATCGATCTTTTTATCGTCAATTATTTTTTGAAGCGCCAAACAATAAGACTCAGGACTCATGTCTTTAGAAAGATAACCGGTTTTACCCTCTTTTATGATATCCGGTATGCCGCCTACGGGCGTTGAAACAGTGGGGATTCCCATAGAAAACGCTTCAAGTATCGTAATAGGCATACCTTCGTAAATAGAAGAAAAACACAGCGCATCCGCTTCTTTGAGATAATCCGCTACATTATTTTTTTCGCCAAGTAGATGAATGCGATCCGTTGTTTTAATTTTTTCCCTGCACTCTTTCGTAAACTCGGGTATAACATCATAAGAGCCTAAAATAAGAAGATGCGCATCATACCCTTTTTTTAAAAGCAGCTCGAAAGCGTCGATAAGCAATCCCTGATTTTTTACATTAAAAAGCCTACCTATGCTTACAAATATTTTACTGTTCTCATTTTCTTTTAAATTTTCGATAAATCTTTTTGTATCTTCATATTTTGGCGTAACACACAACGCTTTAGCGCCGTTGTCTATTTTAACATTGTACTTCTGCCCATACTCTTCTTTCATGGATCTAAGAACCATATCGCTTATCGCTACCGGTGTAAAATCAAAAAAATCATATAAGAACTTATATAGCTTTCTACGCGCTTTTGGAGTCTCTTTTTGAGCGACACTATGGATCGTATGGATATTTGGCTTTCTCATCAACACAAGCGGCAACGCCGCAAAAAACTGAGCTCTAAGATGCGTATGGGTTATATCGGGCTTTTGAGACAAAAGCATTTTAAATATTTTCCAAATGATTTTAGGACTATTTGTTACTTTATCAAGGCAGACAAATTTTACATTTGGATTGATTTTGCCAAACATGATCTTTTGTTTGTCGTTCATTTTTTCCAATGAACATAAAACTACCTCATCCTCGGGGTTTTTAGCCAATTCATTACAAATATCGACACAAAAATTTTGAGCCCCTCCCGTATGAAGATCAGGAGTGATATGAACTATTTTCATACTCATCCTCCTTTTCATTCATCGAGATGACAAATATCGCGTTTGCCAATAAGGCCAAACTCATCCAAAAATATTTTTCATAAGTTATAGAAAGAGTCAAACCCATAAAAAGATTAGCATACACCACCAAACTAAGCCAATAATAGTCACTTTTAAGTATAGCTAAAAACTTTGTTTTCAATAAAACATAAATAAATATCAAAAAAGCTACAAAAGGGAAAAAGCCCGTTTCGGCAAAAATCTTTACCAAAATATTATGTGGAGCGAGCGAACCTTCGGCAATAAAGTCAACCGCATATTTCCTGGCATACTTTTCATAATTGTCAACTCCCACGCCCAATATAAAATTATCCTGTATCATTCTGCTTCCGGCCTTCCATGAAATAAATCGTTCATGGGCGGTACCTAGATTGCCGGCTCTCTCCTGCATACCTTTGATGGCCGTCATTTTGGAAAAATCGTATTGAGCCGCGAATATTCCGGCGATCAGGAGTAAAACTATCACTTTAAATGAAAAAAGCTTTTTAAGTAAAAAACTAAATCTTACAAAAATCGTATATATTACCAATAACGCCAAAGCCAACATTGCCGTTCTTGAACCGGCATAAAGCAAAGCATACAAAAAAAGTAACGATGTCGATAACAAAACAAACAGATTTTTATGTTTTTGAAATAGATATATTCCGATCCCCAACCCCGTCAAAAGATGGACGGAAAATTCGTTTTGATCGTTTGTACCGCCTGAAATTCTATATGTCCACTGATCTGAAGGTTCATTAAAAAGAGATATTATAGCCGATATAATAACTGCCGTCCATACGAAATAAAGCAGCTTATCCAAGTTTGGATAGCGGCTTAAATAGACAAATACCACACTTATCGCGATAATAACCTGCAATCCTTTTATCAAAGTAGTATAACCGAGCAATGCATTTATCAAAACCGAAATAGACAAAACAACGATAAAAAGATAAAAAAATCTCATAACATTATTTGTCGGAGATTTAAACGCAAGAATAATATCTTTAATATACACTAAAATAAACAGACCGAATATTATTTTCAAGGAATTTTCACCGGCTAAATCAACGACAAAATCATCATTTATAAAACTAACAATCAGCAAAAATAAAACAATATCTTTTAGCAACCGCATGAAACTTCCTTATTCGCTTTTATTCGCATTGAAATATTATAAGACGGGAATTCTTTTCCTTACATTCAATTTACAAAATGTCAAGACCTCTTTCGTATCGTCTATCTCAATCTCTTTAAACTCTTTGTGTCCTACCAAAAATACTACTATATCCGCTTCATCAATCGCCTTTTTATAATCAACGATTTCAAATTCCGAATACGATTTGATATTTGGCTCGACAGCTAAGACTTTTATCGACTCGCTTATCAATCTTTTAGTGATATAAAGTGCGGGCGACTCTCTAAGATCATCTATGTCGGGTTTGAAAGCCAATCCCATACAAGCGACTTTCGCTTTTCGCTTTTCACGATTTTCAAATTTCAACGCGGCGTTTTTTATTTTTTCGACTACCCACTGCGATTTATAGTCGTTTACTTCCCTTGCGGATTTTATAATCTTCGCGTCGCCTTTTGCCGCATCCACGATAAACCAGGGATCAACGGCGATGCAGTGACCTCCGACGCCGCATCCGGGTTGCAAAATATTTACTCTAGGATGTCTGTTCGCAAGATCGATCAACTCCCATACATTGATTCCAAACTTATCGCTTAACATCGAAAGTTCATTCGCAAAAGCGATATTTACATCTCTAAAGCTATTTTCGGTAAGCTTTGCCATCTCCGCCGTTCTTGCATCGGTTTGAAGCACTTCGCCTTTAACGAAACTTTTATAAAATTCGACAGTCGCTTTTGTCGCTTCTTTTGTCGTTCCGCCGACTATTCTGTCATTGTGTACAAGCTCATGCATAATTTTTCCCGGCAATACTCTCTCGGGACAATGAGCAAAATGTATTTTGGAAGTATCGATACCCTCTTTTCTTAAGGTCTCTTCCATCAAGTCGGTTGTGCCTACGGGTGAAGTCGATTCTAAAATAACTATATTTTCGTTTTTAACATACGGCGCTATACTTTTTGTCGCATTTACTATATAATCGACATTTGGCACATGACCGTCTTTAAACGGCGTGGGAACCGCTATTATAAATATATCCGCTTCGACCGGCTTTGTGTCGGCTACGAGATTTCCCGAATTTACGGCCGACTGCACAAATGTATCAAGGTCTGGCTCGACTATATGGATTTTCCCCTGATTGATAATATCAACCGTCTCTTGAACAACATCCACTCCATGAACTTTATATCCGCGGTTAGCGAGTAGTGAAGCGGTAGGAAGACCTATATAGCCTAAACCCATTACGCAAATTTTTTCAATTTTCATCATTTTTCATTTCCCTTTTAAAAAAAGTACGATTCTCTCACAGGCTCTACCGTCTCCATAAGGATTATGCGATTTGGACATAATTTCGTAAGCGTCTTTATCTTCAAAAAGCATTTTGCATGCGTTGATAATATCGTTTTTATTCGTTCCGACCAGTTTTACCGTGCCGGCTTCCACGGCTTCGGGTCGCTCCGTAGTCTCGCGCATGACCAAAACTGGTTTTCCGAGACTTGGAGCTTCTTCCTGTATGCCGCCGCTGTCGGTCAAAATAAAATAGGATTGATTCATCAAGTAAACAAACGGCTCATAATCAAGAGGATCTATCAAAAAAACATTATCCACATTAGATAATATCTCTTTAACAGGTTTTTGAACATTCGGATTTAGATGTACCGGATATACTATATCCGCGTTAGGATATAAAAGAGCTATATCCTTTAGAGCTTCGCAAATATTTAAAAATCCCTGACCGAAATTTTCTCTTCTATGTCCCGTTACGAGAATAAGCTTTTTATCACTGTTTACCACATATCCTTTTTTTGCGACAAACTCCCAAAGTTTTTTTTCAAGATCTTTGTCTGATTCGATTTTAGATACGACACTTACAAGCGCGTCTATCACCGTATTGCCTGTTACGATTACATTTTCTATATCGACATTTTCTTTTATGAGATTAGTTTTGCTCTCTTTTGTCGGAGCGAAATGATAAGTTGCCAATCTGCCCGTCACTTGCCTATTTCCCTCTTCGGGCCAAGGAGAATATACATTTCCGGTTCTAAGTCCGGCTTCTATATGACCGACTGCGATTTTTTGATAAAACGCGGCAAGAGATGTTGCGAGAGTAGTCGTCGTATCTCCGTGAACCAATACGATATCGGGCTTAACATCTTCAAAAACTTTTTGAAGCCCCAAAAGTATATTGGCGGTAACTTCATAAAGATTTTGTCCCGGTTTCATGATGTTTAAATCATAATCCGGTTCGATATCAAATAGATCCAGTACCTGATCTAGCATTTGTCGATGCTGGGCTGTAACGCATACTATGGTTTTAAATTCATCTTCTTTTTCAAAAGCCTTAACCAGCGGCGCCATTTTTATCGCTTCGGGTCTAGTGCCGAAAACGAGCATCACTTTTTTCATATTTTCTTTTCCCACTCCAATCCTGTTTTGCAGATAAGCTCAAGGTCGTCATATTCGGGCGTCCACTTCATGACATCTCTAATTTTGCTGTTATCCGATATAAGTATCGCGGGATCCCCCGCTCTTCTTTCTTTAAGCTCAACGGGAAAATCGATACCGCTTACTTTTTTCATTGTCTCTAAAACTTCCTTAACGCTAAAGCCATGCCCGTAACCGCAGTTAAAAACCCCGCTTTCTTGAGAATCTTCAAGGTACTCCAAAGCTTTAATATGAGCTGAAGCCAAATCTTCGACATGAATATAATCACGAATACAGGTACCGTCTTGCGTCGGATAGTTGTCTCCGAATATATACATCTTTTTTCGCTTACCAAGCGCGGTTTCAGCCGCTACCTTTATAAGCAAAGTCGCATCTTTTGTCGATTGACCTATTTTGCCGTCAACACTCGCGCCGGCGACATTAAAATATCTAAGCGCAACATAATTAAAATCTTCATAAGCGTTTGCCGTGTCTCTTAATACCGTTTCACTCATAAGTTTACTGCTTCCGTACGGATTGATAGGAGAAGTCATACTCTCTTCGGTAACGGGAATCATCTCAATCGGAGGCTCGCCATATACGGCGGCGGTAGATGAAAATATAAATTTATTCACGCCGTTTAAAACACACTGTTTTATCAAATGAGCGGTATTTGCGGTGTTGTTTAGATAATACTTTAAAGGATTTTCCACACTCTCGGGCACGACGAGACTAGCGGCAAAGTGTATAACGGCGTCCAACTCGTTTTCTTTGAAAATTTTTTCTATTTGCTCAAAATCGCTTAAATCCGCATTTATAAAATCTCCATATAAAATCGACTCTTTAAAACCTGTTACAAGATTATCTAAAACGATAATCTTATGATCGGTTCGTTCTCCGAGTTGTTTGACTACATGACTGCCTATATAGCCCGCTCCTCCCGTTACCAGAATATTCATCCTAATTCTCCTTTAACAGTTTGTTGACTATATCGACCATTTTCATGCTTTGTTTTTCGCGAATAAAATTAGCCTGAATAAATTTTTTATTGTTCACCGAAAGCGCGATCGGCTTATCTTTATACTTCTTAATCGCCACCTCTATCGCTTTTACATCTCCGGGGTTTATAGTAGTACAATTTTCGAGCCTATTTATAAAACTTCTCGCTTCACCCAGACCCGCATAGATTATAGGCAATCCCGTTGAGGCGTATTCGTAAAGTTTCGACGGCATGGCGGCTTTGAATTTTTCATCCAGCTGCGCAAAAAGCACGGAAGTTTGTTCATAAAACTTTATAATTTCATCTCGATTCACTTTACCGTAAAAAGTGATATTAGTGATTTGGTTTTTTCTGGCATAATTTTTCAATTCCAGATATTTGTTTCCCTCACCGATAATATTTATTTTAATATCTTTTATTTTTTTAGCAATATCAACTAGCACTTTTATATTTTGGGCGATTCCTACATTTCCTATGTATGTTAGAGTAAAAGGTTTGACCTCTTTTTCTTTAAGAGCGTTAAGTTCGGTAAATTTGAACGATTCTATTCCGTTAGTAATTTTTTCGACTTTGGCATTTGGAATATTTGAGACTATCCATTTATATTCATGCGTATTGGTTACGGTAACATAATCGTATAGTTTTATAGTCTGTTTCATAAAAACCGTTATAACTTTTTTAACGAGTTTATTATATAAAGAGTTCTCGTCGATATATTCCCAAACAAGATCTCTTATATCAATAATTTTCTTTCCCCGTGAAAACATTCCGGCGGAGGGGATTATGAACATTTGAGGAGATGTCGCGATTATTATATCCGAGGGAAACATATTTGATTTAAGCGCCAGCTTTATCGCATAATAAAACTCATGAACCGCTCTGGTATAAAATTTTTCACTATCGTAATTTTTTTGATGAATATAATATACATTGACATTATCGCTAAATTTTATTATATCCGCAGGTTTTTTCCCTTTTTCACTAATACAGATAACATTTATTTTATAGTTTTTTTCAAGCTCTTTAACCAGCGCCAATATACGATTGGTACCCGCGCAATTTTCAGGTATAAAATTCCCGGTCAAAAAATTTATCGTTTTCATTTATAGCACTGTAACCTTTTTAGCAAATCCAAGTTTTTTACTACTTTAATGTATTAAATATAATATATAAATAGTTTTTTGTTTCAGGTTAGAAACTAAAGAACTATAACTATAAAACTAATTAATCTTTATTTTATATCATTTTCGTAACATTAAATTTTACAAAAAATAATAAGTTATTTAAATATAACTGAAATAACAACAAATATATTTCACATATAATTATATCTTACAATTTGTTACACTTTCGTCTTTATATGGTAAATTAAGTAGATTGCATACACTTTTTTGGATATTTTTAACCGTAAAGCCGTAATGCTTAAAAAGTTCGTTCGCATCGCCGCTGGCGCCAAAACTCTTCATTCCCAATACCTTATCGGCATATTTGTACCATTCGATCGCACTCGCCGCCTCGACCGCCAATACTTTTGTATCGGTATCGATAACCTCTTTTTTATACTCCTCGTCTTGCTCTTCAAAAAGTTCCATACAAGGTACGCTGACTATGTTCGCATTTATTCCCGACGCTTCAAGATGACATCCCGCTTGAAGAGACGGCATCACTTCGCTGCCGGTGGCGATGATGGTAACAACCGCGTTTTTTCTTTTTTTTATCAAATATCCGCCCCTGCTCGCATCTCCAAAATCGATTTTTGCTTTTAAAGTTTTAAGCTTCTGACGGCTTAAAACAAATGCGCTCGGAGCATCGAGCTCAAGCGCCTTTTTCCAGCATATAACATTTTCCGTAGCGTCTGCCGGTCTAAAAACATAAAGATTCGGTAACGCGCGAAACTGACTTAAATGCTCGACGGGCTGATGCGTAGGACCGTCTTCTCCCACACCGATACTATCATGAGTCCAGACAAAAAATGTTTTTAGCCTCATAAGGGCGGCAAGTCTCACGGCGGGCTTAAGATAATCGCTAAAGACAAAAAATGTCGCGCAAAACGGCATAAACAACCCATATAAACTTATAGCGTTACATATCGCTCCCATAGAGTGTTCGCGAATTCCAAAGTGAAAGTTTTTTCCGTTTGGAAAATTTCCCATATTTTCAAGATGGGTTTTATTTGACGGAGATAGATCCGCGCTTCCTCCGATAAACCCCGCAAGAGCTCTTGATATAGCGTTTAATATCTTATGATTACTGTCTCTTGTGGCAACCATGCCGCCCTCGTCAAATGTAGGCCATGATATTTTTGAATAATCGGGATTTTGCAAAATATTCAAAGCTTCGTTTTGCTCTTTCAAAGGAGCTTCGCTTAAAAGCTTTTTCCACTCTCTCTCGTAAAGCTCCCCTTTTTCCACTGCGCACCTAAATCTAATCATAACTTCATCGGGAATAAAAAAATGCTCGTCAGGATCGAACCCGGCTTTGATTTTTGATTTTTTTATCTCTTCTTCGCCCAGCGGAGCGCCGTGAGTATGCGCCTGCCCTTCCATCGTAGCCGAACCTTTCGCTATAATCGTTTTTGCTATGATAAGCACGGGCTTTGACTGAGAGGCGTTTATCTCACTAAATGCAAAATCTATTTCGCCGTAATCATGTCCGTCTATTTTATAAACTTTCCATCCTTGGGCTTCAAAGCGTTGTTTAATATTTTCGCTTAAAGCTATTTGAGTATCGCCTTCGATAGTGATTTCATTAGAGTCGTAAATTAAAACAAGATTATCAAGCCCATGATGTCCCGCGAGCGACGCCGCCTCATAACTAATACCCTCTTCTAAATCGCCGTCGCCGCAAAAACAATAGACCTTATGATCTATTATCGAAGCCGTTTCACTATTTAAAAGTTTTGCCGCATATTTTGACGCCATTGAAAAACCGACGGCGTTTGCCACTCCTTGCCCTAGAGGTCCGGTTGTGACTTCTACGCCCGGTACTTCACCGAATTCGGGATGACCGGGAGTCTTTGAGCCAAATTGCCTGAACTTTTTTAAATCTTCAAGGCTTAAATCGTATCCCCATACATGAAGCAACGAGTATATCAAAGCGCTCACATGTCCTCCGCTAAAAACGAGTCTATCGCGATTGATCCATTTTGGATTTTTGGGATTGTGTTTTAGATAAAAACTTAAAACCGTAGCTATATCCGCCAGCCCCATCGCCGCTCCGGGATGTCCGCTATTGGCCCTTTGGATCATGTCAGCTGACAAAAACCTGAGCGTATTTGCCATTTGTGACAATATCTGCTTATCTTCCATTAAATACTTTCCTTATTCAAAATAGTCATCTATCATATTTTGTAGTTTTATTTTTATTTTTTCATCAAACAATGAGAGCTGTTCTCGTATTTGCGTGATCATTTTCTCTTTTTCCTTTATCGCGCCTTTTACGCCGAGTAGATTCGTAAAAGAGTTTTTTGCCGTATCGTTAGCCGTAGGTTTACCGGCATCTTGGGAACTCATAGTAGCATCGATAATATCATCCTGTATCTGAAATAAAAGCCCGATTTTAAGTCCTATATCATAAAAGAGATCTTGTTTATATTTATCAAGATCAACTATAATCGCTCCCATCTTAAGAGACGCCGCTATCAATTTTGCCGTCTTATGTATATGTAAAAACGACAACTCTTCAAGATTTAATTTTTTATTTTCAAAAAAACAGTCTATAGCCTGTCCGAGAACCATTCCGGCGGCTCCGCCGTTTAACGATAACTCTTTGATAAGCGCGATTTTACAATCACTATCAAGAGGAGCGTTTGCAATCATGTAAAAACTGTGGGAGTTTAGCGCATCTCCGATAAGAGTAGCGGTAACTTCGTCATAAGTTACATGAAGCGTAGGATGGCCTCTTCTTAAATTTGCGTCGTCAAATGTAGGCAAATCGTCATGAATCAACGAATAAGTATGCAGCATCTCTACGCCCGCACCCACATAAAATGCCGCGGGCACCAATAAAGGCTCATACGAATCGACGACTTCAAGCAAAATCATCGGTCGAAACCTCTTCCCTCCCGCTTGAAACATTTCTGTGAGAGCCTGTTGATATGTAGGGTGAAAACTTTCCGCCGAAGGTAGGTTTTTTTGTAAAAAGTTTTCAAAATTTTTAAGCAACGCCGAGCTTTTTATTTGCAAAAAATATCCTATTGTTTATTTTAAAATTTACCGCCGAACCCGCCAAGCATTTTTGAAGCCGCCAATTTTTTATCCTCTTCTATCATTTTATTGACATCGTTGATAGCGCTGATAAGCAAAATTTGCAGCGAATCTTTATCTTCAAGCAGCGAATCGTCAATCTCTATATCGATAATTTCACCTTTACCGTTACCCGTAACTTTTATAAGTCCGCCGCCGCTTTTTGCCCTAAACTCTTTGCCTGCGCTCTCTTCTTGCAGCTTTTTCGCCTCTTCTTGCGCTTTTTGCAGCATTTCGCCCATTTTACTAAAATCCATATTTTCAAACATAATCTCTGATCTCTTCTATATCGTTTTTATCATCCAATAGCACAACATACGGCTTAAATTGTTCAGCTTCTTCAAAATCCATTGAAGCGTATGCTATAATAATGATTTTATCTCCAATTTCAGCCTTTCTAGCCGCCGCACCGTTTAAACATATATCCCTTTTACCGCGTTCGCCTTCGATAACATAGGTCGAAAACCGTTCTCCGTTATTTATATTGACAATATCTACTTTTTGTCCGACACGAAGTTTTGCCGCATCCATCAACTCTCTATCTATAGTGATGGATCCGACATAATTTAAATTTGCATCTGTTACAGCAGCACGGTGAAGCTTGCTATATAACATCGTGATGTTCATAAATCTATCTTCCGGCCATTTTCATAGCTTCTTCTACCGAAAGCGGCTCGTCCCAAAACTCATCCGCTATAAGATATTCCCGTATGACTTTCCCGCCGATAATGTGCTCGTCGATTATTCTGGTAATCTTCTCTTTCGTTAAATTCACATACATATAGTGTCCGGGTTCAATCAGCATAACCGGACCTTGTTGACATCTGTTAAGACAAGCCGTTCTGACCGGATGCACGGTCGCTATGAGTCCCTTTTGCATTATTATCTGACTAAGATGCGCGAATAGATCTCTTGTTTGTTCATTTACGCAACTTGGTTTTGGCATGCCCGGAGGCGACGACTGTTCGCATTTAAATATATAAAACGCCGGTTGTGGTATTCCCATTTTATTTCCCCTATATTGAAATGAAAGTCATTTTAATCAATTATCTATTAAATTTTTCTTTCATAATAGCTCTAACTACCTCACGATCGTCAAAAGGTATTTTTTGCTTGTTTATTTCAATATATTCTTCGTCTCCTTTACCTAAAATCATTAAAATCTCTTCATCTTCAAGTTCGCTTACCGCTTCATATATGGCTTCTTTTCGATCCGGTATCACTTTTAACTTTTTTGTGTCTAAAATCCCCTTTTTTATATCATTGATTATAGAGATAGGATCTTCGCTTCTGGGATTGTCGTTTGTAAGATAAATTTTTTTTGCGTATCTATTCGCGACCCTGCCCATCATGACTCTTTTACTTTTATCGCGTTCTCCGCCGGCTCCAAAAACTATCGATATTTTTTTCTCTTTCAACGAATCGAGCACCTTTTCCATACCGTCTGGAGTATGCGCGAAGTCAACGATTACAAGAGGTCTTTGACTTACCGCCTCCATTCGTCCCCCGACTCCGGCAAAATTTTCGACTTTAGCGCAAATTTCAAAAAGCGAATAATTAGTTATCAATTTTACGGCGGCAATGGCGGCGGTTATATTGTAAAGATTGAAAAATCCGTAAAGCGGCGAATGAAACTCTTCTTGAGTTTCAAAATGTTTGATAACCGCGGTAATGCCGTTGTTCAACGAATATGCAAGTATGTTAAACGACGCCGGAACATCAAGAGCGTAGGTATATGTATTTTTTATATTAAAATCTATTTTTTTTGCGTCTTTGTTTATGAGTTTTAACGCGTCGTCCATAAAAAAGCCGCTTTTTATTCTCATATATTCCTCAAAACTACCGTGATAGTCAAGATGATCCTGAGTTATATTCGTAAATATTTTCAGTTTAAAATCAAGACTCTCGATTCTTTTTTGCGCGATCGCATGAGAGCTTACTTCCATTATGAAAAATTCACAACCCGCTTTTTTCGCCAAATACATATGATAAAGAGTAGTCAAAATCGGAGGCGTTGTATGTGTCTTTTTCGCTATTTTTTCATCATTTATAAATAACCCTCTACTTCCTTGAAACGCCGTCTTAACACCAAGATCAAGCAAAATGGAATAGATAGCCGCCGAAGTCGTAGTTTTACCGTTCGTGCCCGTAATACCGACGATTTTTAGATTTTTTATATCATAAATATCCTGCACGATTTTTGGAGAGAGAATTTTCACATTTTTCTTTTTTTTAATAGTCTCAAGATAACGAAAGTTCTGCTCAGTAAGAACAAATGCGCATCTATCGTCGCATATTCGCGAATCGTCGGTTAAATAATCAAAAGGCTGATTTTCGACAGGGTATTTCAACGCTTAGGAAATCTCGGCTTTTTTCAGAAGATCGTAAAAGACTTTGTCGTCCGGATAAAGCAAAAGCGCGCTTTCGATATACTCGTATGCTAGATCTCTGTAACCGTTAGAGAGCAATATTTTTATAAGCTCCGTAAAATCTTCTTTTTTATAAATTATAATCTTTGAACTAAACATCAAATCCTCAAGCGCCCTTTTGACATCTTCTCTACTATTGACATGAGCTATAAAATCACTGTAAAGTATCCCGTCTTCAATAGCGCCGATTCTCTCTTCTATCGTCGAAAGCAAATTGTTTAACGGATCCGATTCATACTCGATCGAATCTATTATCTGTTCAAGGGTTTCAAGCGCATTGTCGATTTTCATGGACTTTGAGACTTCATAGTATTCAAAAAGAGCGACCGCTTCTTCTTCCTTTTCAAACGCCATATCAGCCAAAAGCGCGCCGATTCTAGCCTCTTTATCTTCGGGTTTTTCTTTTAACGCAAGGGAATAATTTAAAAGCGCTTCTTTATACTCTCGTTTAAAAAAGCTCATGTTTGCAAGATCTTTAAACTTACTCACCGTCGCCGCCTGCAATTTTGTCAATCATATCCTCCATCCCTTCAGCTATATTTATAACTTCAAGCTCAGGGTGGATGTCCATTCTCAACTGTCTTTCTATTCCGTATTTGAGCGTTTGGTTACTAGCTGAACATCCCACACACGCACCTTGCAGCTGAACAAAGACTTTTCCGCCTTTAACAGCCAAAAGTTTCATACCGCCGCCGTCAAGCGCGAGCATCGGTCTTACTTTTTCAAGTGATTGTTCGACAACCGGCAATAACTCTTCATCTGTAAACGGAATCATATATAACCTCGCGTTAATTTCATAAAAAACGATATAGAAATATCGTCTTTTTCCTTATAATAAATTGTATCAAAAATTATTTAAATAAGCAGTCTAATAGACAAATTGTAGATGTTGTTTAAGTAAACAGTTACCTTCGGTACAGGTATCACAAAAGAGTCGCTTCTTTTGTGATATATTTATACTAACTCTATAAAAGCCATCTCTGCGGCGTCGCCGCGTCTGATTCTAGTTCTGGTTATTCTGGTGTAACCGCCTTTTCTATCTTTATATTCAGGAGCGATTTCATTTAAAAGTTTTTTTGTACTCTCCTTATCCTGCAACGCGGCAAAAACAGCTCTATGAGCGTTAAAATCTCCTACTCTCGCCTTAGTTACAAGTTTCTCAAAATAACTTCTAAGCTCTTTTGCTTTAGGAACGGTCGTCTCTATTTTGCCGCTTTTTATCAACGCTATAGAGAGATTCTTCAACAAAGCTTTTCTATGGCTCGAAGTTCTACCCAGTTTTCTATATCCATGTCTATGTCTCATATTACACATCCCCGTTTTGTGATTTTAATTCTTGCAGCTTTTTGTTTAGTGCGGCTAAAAAATCTTCATCAAATTTATAGCCCACAGGAAAGCCGATAGATTCAAGTTTGCTTGTTATCTCTTCAAAAGATTTTTTGCCGAGATTTTTGAGTCCTTTTAGTTCTAACTCGCTCATTAACGACAATTCGGCTACATATTTTATGTTTGCGCGATCAAGACAATTAAAGCTTCTAGCGCTTAGTCCCAACTCTTCGACATTTTGGATAAGTTTTTTCATCTCAACAGAATTTTTATAATCGTCTTGTGGAGCGCTTACACCTATATCTATAGCTTTGGAAAATATCGAAATTTGCTCGTTAAGAGCTTCTATCGCCTCTTTAAAAGCCTGAACCGGAGGTATTTGACCGTCCGTTTCGATATCGAATATTATCTTTTCAAATGTCGGATCATCTTCTACAAGCATATTTTCAATCGAATACACGGCTTTTCGAACAGGAGTAAAAAATGCGTCAACTCCGATATATTCGTCGGCTAGACTCTCTCTTAACTCTTCACTCGGCACATATCCTATTCCTTTTTCGATAATTATCGAAAAATTAAGCTCCGCGTCTTCATTGATCGTAGCCAAATGAACATCCGGAGTTACTACTTCTACGCTTTCGTTTTCAAGGTCGCTGCCGTTTATCTCTTTATAGCCGGTAAAAGAGTATTTGACTTCTACTTTGTTCGACTCGTTTTTTATTTTAAAACGAATATTTTTCAGATTCAAAATAAACAGCGATACATCTTCAAGCATACCCCTGATAGAATCAAACTCATGTTTTACTCCCTCGATCTTAATCGCGGTGACCGCATAACCGGCAGAACTTCCAAGAAGAAGGCGGCGAAGCGGATGCGCAACCGTTACCGCAAAGCCGGTTTGAAAGGGATAAGTTATGATCTTAACCCTATTTTCATTGACTTTTTCTATCTCGATTTCATGCGGCATATACAAAGATGTTGTAATCTTTTTCATCTTTTAATCCCTTATGCTTATTTAGAGTAAAGCTCTACGATGAGTCTCTCTTCTACAGGTATGACAACCTCTTCTCTCTCAGGCAATCTCGTAAAAATGCCGTATTTTTTATCTATCTCGACATCAACCCAAGGCGCTATTCCCGTTTGAGCGGTTAGCTCCCCGGCTCTAACGATTTGCGGATTTTGCTTTGATTTTTCTCTCACTTCGATTTTTTGACCGGGTTTTACTCTGTATGAGGGAATATTGACCTTTTTGCCGTCAACCAGGATATGTCCGTGAGTAACAAGCTGTCTCGCGAAGTTTCTCGTAGTCGCAAAACCCATTCTATAAACGGCGTTGTCTAGTCTTCTTTCCAAAAGGCTGATCAAGTTAGCGCCCGTGTTCCCTTCCATTCTATTGGCATCTGAGAAAAGTCGTCTAAACTGTTTTTCGCTAACGCCGTACATAAATTTCGCTTTTTGCTTTTCACGAAGCTGCAAACCGTATTCGCTTACTTTTGTTCTTCTTTGACCATGTTGTCCCGGAGGATAAGGTCTTTTATCTATTGCGCTTTTGCCGGCTAATCTTCTTTCGCCCTTAAGCGAGAGAGAAACTCCAAGCCTTCTTTCGATTTTTTCTACCGGTCCTCTATATCTTGCCATATCTCACCCCTACACTCTTCTTCTTTTTGGAGGTCTGCATCCGTTGTGCGGCAACGGTGTAACATCCTTTAAAAATAGCACCTTAATACCTTCGATAGCGCCAACGCTTTTTACGGCTGTTTCACGACCCGAACCCGGTCCTTGAACTTTTATACCTACCTCTTTGATACCATGCTCCATCGCTTTTGCCATAGCGTCTTCAACGGCTTGTTGAGCGGCATACGGAGTGGATTTTTTGCTTCCTTTAAAACCTAAACCGCCCGCGCTGCTCCATGCGATAGCGTTACCCATCTCATCTGTTATGGTTATCATCGTGTTGTTAAATGTAGCCGCTATATGAACGATACCTCTTGCGATATTTTTCTTGACTACTTTTTTTCTAGTAACTTTTCTTTTTGCCATTATTTTACTCCGTTACTTAGATGCAGAGCCGACAGTCTTTTTTCTGCCTTTTCTGGTTCTTGCATTCGTTTTTGTTTTTTGACCGCGTACCGGCAATCCTCTTCTGTGTCTGAGTCCTCTATAATTGCCAAGATCCATCAACGCCTTGATATCCATAGCGACTTTTTTTCTCAAATCACCTTCTACCTGATATGAATTTTGAATCTCGTTTCTGATAGCCGCTATTTCATCTTCACTTAACTCAAATACTCTCTTATCGAAAGAGATGCCCGCTTTATTTAAAATATCCCTTGAACTTGCTAGTCCAATTCCGAAAATATATGTAAGTCCATACTCTATTCTCTTTTTTTTCGGCAAATCTACACCTGCGATTCTAGCCATTATTTATCCTTGTCTCTGTTTATGTTTCGGGTTTTTGCAAATCACTCTGACTGCTCCTCTTCGTTTAATAATTTTACAACTATCGCACATTTTTTTAACTGATGGTCTAACTTTCATCGTTGTCTCCTATATTTACTCTTTTCCACTTAACAAATAACGAACGAATAGGCTTGGCGAATTTTCCTGCCAGCGATTGAAAAAGCAGTGGTTCTTTTGCAATCGCTCTTCTTGTAGTCTCGTCATTCGAAAAAGAGAGCGATTATACCTAAATAAAAATAAATATTTACTTATACCTAAATGTAATCCGCCCTTTATCGAGACTGTACGGCGTTAATTCGACCTTTACCTTATCGCCTAGCATAATTTTTATATAATGCATCCTCATTTTACCAGCGATGTGACACAATACTTTATGACCGTTTTCAAGCTCGACCATAAATGTCGCATTCGGCAACGCTTCAATAACCGTGCCGTCAACCTCTATAACATCATCTTTTGCCATATATCCTCCTAAATTTTTTTATATCGCCACATTTACATCTGTGACAAAATCTCCGCTTTGTTACCGACGATCGCTACCGTATGCTCGTAATGACTGCTTTTTAGTCCGTCTTGTGAACGAACCGACCATTTATCTTTTTCGTCAACGATCGCCGTTGGGTCTTTTTGACAAATCATCGGCTCTATACAAAAAACCATACCGTTTTTCATCTTCGGTCCCTGCTTGGGGTTTTTCCCCTCAAGATAATTTGGGATTTCAGGCTCTTCGTGCGGTTTTTTGCCTATTCCGTGACCGCAAAAACCCCGAAGCGGAACATATCCTCGACCGATTATGAACTTCTCGAGTTCAAAACTAAGCTCCTTAAATCTCATACCCGCTTTGATGATCGAAATCGCGTAAAAAAGAGCGTCTTTTGCGCATGCGATTAAATCTTCGTCTTCTTTGCTGATCTTTCCGATACCGATAGTAATGGCGGAATCTCCATACCATCCGTCTTTTTCCACACCTATATCAAGTCCTAAGATATCGCCTTCTTTGACTTTGGTATCGTCGGGCACGCCGTGTATGACTACTTCGTTAAGAGATGTACAAACTCCGGCCGGAAAACCGTAAAGCCCTTTAAAAGCGGCTCTAGCTCCAAGCGATCTTATATACTCTTCGCCCATTTGATTTATCTCTTTCAATGTCATGCCGGGTCGGATATATGTTTTTAAGTGATCAAGAGTTTTTGCGACATAAGAGTTTGAAACCCTCAGTTTTTCAATTTCCAAGGGTTTCTTGATAGATATCGCCATTAACCTTACAATCCTAGCGAATTTAGCGTATTGTATTTATTCATGTAAATTTGCGCTTCGATTTTTCTCATCGTATCAAGCGCAACTTGAACAACGATAAGCACGGCAGTACCGCCAAAATAAAAAGGCACGCCCATAGTTTTTACCAAAATCCACGGCAGAGTCGAGATCAATCCTAAATAGATAGCGCCGCCGAATGTCAGTCGGCTCGCAACCTCATTGATAAATTCCGCCGTACTTTTTCCGGGTCTTACTCCCGGTATAAATCCGCCCTGTTTTTTCAGGTTTTCGGATATATCTTTCGCATTAAAGACGATCGATGCATAAAAGTATGCGAAAAATACTACGCCCAAAAACATCAATATATTAAACAGATATCCGTTTGGACTCAAAAGATCGGCAACTTTTTGAACATACGGATTTGTACTCCCAGACAGCAAAGTCGAAGGCATCATCAAAACGGCGGACGCAAAGATAGGCGGAATAACACCGCTTAGGTTTACCTTGATAGGAATATAATTCATAACTCTTTTGTTTTGATTTTGCATCATCGTTTTTCTCGAATACGAAATTGGAACTCTTCTCTCTCCAAGCTCTACATATATAATTACGCCGATCGTAACGATTATAACGGCTAAAATACCTATAACTACAAGAAAATTAAGCTCACCCGTATTTACAAGATTTACCATGCCTCCTATAGCGGCCGGAATACCCGATACGATTCCCGCAAAAATTATCAACGAAATACCGTTTCCGATTCCTCTTTGGGTAATCTGCTCGCCAATCCACATAAGCATCATCGTACCGGTTAGCATAGAAAACGCCGCGATCGGCACAAACAGACTCATGTCTATCATGATGGCGCTTTGCCCGCCGCTTCCCATACTTTGAAGCCCCATCGATACTCCTATCGCCTGAACAAGTGTGATAGCTACGGTTGCATAACGGATAATTTGCATATATTTCGTCATACCGTCTCTCTCTTTTTTCATTTGACCTAGAGTCGGAAAGGTGGCGGCAAGAAGTTCCATGATGATAGAGGCGGTGATGTAGGGCATAATTCCAAGCGAGATGATACTCAAACGACTAACGGCGTTACCGCTGAACATATTGACCATACCTAGGGCGTTATTGGAGTTTGAATCAAAAAAAGCTTTGATCACATCGACATTGACGCCCGGTACCGGCACATACGACAAAATCCTATATGCAAACAAAAACCCGAGCGTAATCAGGATTTTGTTTGTTAAGTCTTTTCCCATCGTTAGTTACCGCTGGTAGTAATATTTTCGTCTTTGATCTTAGATGCAAGATTTTTTGCACCCTTGCCTATAAGCTTTATCTTCTTTACGCTTGCTTGCAGTTTATGAACGGATTTGATACTCTCAAAAGAGATTTCATCAAGTTCGGCTACTTTTTTTACTTTTTCTATGTTTATAACATAAGGTTTTTCCACTCTCGAAGTAAATCCGACTTTAGGCAATCTTCTTTGAAGCGGTTGTTGTCCGCCCTCAAATCCTCTTTTGCGGCTAAAGCCGGTTCTGCTTCTTTGACCCTTGTTACCCCTAGTGGCAGTTTTACCCATTCCGCTACCCTGACCGCGACCTACCCTTTTTCTGTTTTTGACAGATCCGCTTGCGGGAGTTAGATTATGAAGTGCCATTGACTATCCTTTGTTATTGTTTGATCATGCTAAGCGCTTTTACGGTCGCTCGCACAAGATTGTTAGGATTGTTTGAACCCAGTGATTTTGTTAAGATATCTTTAATGCCGGCAAGTTCAAGCACGGGTCTCGTTGCGCCTCCGGCGATTACTCCGGTACCTTCGCTCGCAGGTTTTAATAAAATTCTGCTCGCGTTATATTTAAGCTCGATATCATGAGCTATAGTCGAGCCTTTGACATTTACTTTTACAAGGTTTTTAAACGCGTCGTCCACGCCTTTTTTAATCGCGTCGGGAACCTCTTTAGCTTTACCCGTTCCAAAGCCTACTATTCCATCTTTGTTGCCAACAACGACAAGAGCGGTAAATCTAAATCTTCTACCGCCCTTGACGACTTTCGTCACCCTGCCGATGTTAACGATAACTTCTTCAAAATCTTCTCTGTTAATATTTTCCATTATCATTGACCTTATAGTGTTATTCCATTTTCTCTGAGTGCTTCCGCAAATGCCGCAACGGTACCGTGATATCGATTGCCTCTTCTATCAAAAACAACCTTTTGTATACCTTTTTCTTTCAAAGTCGCCGCAAAAGCTTCAGCGACTTTTACCGCCGCTTCTTTGTTTGAGCCAAGCCCCAGTTTTTTACCGTCAACACTTGCCAGCGTAGTAGAGCTAACATCATCTATCGCCTGAGCGTATAGATGTCTGTTTGATTTAAAAAGAGCCAATCTAGGAGTTTCGGGCGTTCCTGAAATCTTTGCGCGAATTCTTTTAATTCTTTTTGCTTTAAGTGCGTTTTTCTGCTTTAATAATTTAGTTCTCATTCTCTACCCTTACTTCGCTGCTGTCTTACCGGCTTTTCTGACAATAATTTCATCAGCATATTTAACCCCTTTGCCTTTATAAGGCTCAGGCGGTCTAAAACCTCTAATTTCCGCCGCTATTTGTCCAATGACTTGCTTATCGTCGCCTTTTATGGTTATCAGGTTTTTTTCAACCGCGATAGAAACATCTTTTGAAAATTCATAATTGATCGGATGCGAAAATCCAAGCTGCAGTTCAAGAACATTGCCCTTTACCGCCGCTCTATAACCGACTCCGTTTATTTCAAGTTTTTTCTCGTAACCTTTAGTCAAACCTATAACTATATTATTCGCCAAAGACCTAAATGTTCCCCAAAAAGCTTTAGACTGTCTATCTTCGCCTTTTGGAGCAAAAGAGATTTCGCCGTTTTCCACTTTTACATTAACAAGGTCTTTCGTGTCGAGCGCTTTTTCGACATTGCCTTTTTTAAACTTTAAAACCGCTCCATCAAGTTTCACATCAATTCCCGATGGAATTATTACCGGCTGCTTACCAATTCTTGACATATTTTTCCTTTTTACTTGTCTACGATTAAATCGAATGCCGTAAAAACATTGACTCTACCATATACTACAGATAACTTCGCCGCCGACATTTTCTTTATGCGCGGCATCGTTACTCAGTACGCCTCTTGAAGTGCTAACTACGATCGTACCGTAGCCGTTTTTAAATCTTTTTATCTCCGATGCGCCTTTATATACGCGACGACCGGGTTTAGAAATTTTTTTAATTTCGTTTATAACGCGATTTCCGTTGTCATCGTATTTAAGTACAACCGAAATAAACTTTTTATTACCGTTTTCTTTCACATTATATGATTCTATGTAGCCTTTTTCCTGAAAAATCTTTACTACAGACTCTACAAGTTTAGAGTGAAGAAGCTCAGTAACTTCAAGTTTTCTCATCGAAGCATTTCTTATTCTCGTCAATGCGTCTGATACGAGATCGTTTACCATATCTTTTCCTTACCAGCTTGATTTTTTGATTCCGGGCAATTTGCCTTCGTTTGCCATTTTTCTAAAACAAACTCTACAAATTCCAAAATCTCTATATACCGAGTGAGGTCTTCCGCAGATTTGACATCTGCTATAGCCTCTCACAGCAAACTTAGGTTTTCTCTTCGCTTTTGCGATCATTGATTTCTTTGCCATTATTCACGACCCTTTGCAAATGGAATTCCGATTAATTCTAATAATTTAAATGCCTCTTTATCATCTTCGGTTGTTGTTACGATAGTGATATTCATACCATGCGTTTTGATAATATCATCAAACTTCACTTCGGGAAAAACCAATTGTTCGTCAAGCCCGAAACTATAGTTTCCATGTCCGTCAAAACCGTTTCTCGGCAAACCTCTAAAATCCTTAACGCGAGGAAGCGTAATCGCAATAAGTTTATCTAAAAAAGTGTACATTCGATCACCTCTAAGCGTAACCTTTACGCCTATGGGAAACCCTTCTCTTAGCTTAAATCCCGCTATCGATTTTCTAGCTCTAGTAACCACCGCATGCTGACCGGCGATAAGAGAGATGGTGTCTTGAACATTTTGAAGAATTTTCGAATCCTTCGCCTCTTCGCCGGCGCCTACGCTTATGGAAATCTTTTCGATACCCGGAATGCGCATCGGATTTTTGATATCAAATTCGCTAACAAGCGACGGTTTTATATCGTTTGCGTATTTTTCTTTTAATCTTACAGTCATTTTCTACCCTTCAACTTTTGCCACATTTGAAATATGAATAGGCATCTCTTTGTTTTCAAAACCGCCTTTTGGATTTTCTTCGGTAGGCTTAGTCGCTTTTCTCGCGATTTTACAACCGGCTACGATTACCTGTGAAGTTTTAGGCATAACTTTTAATACTTCCGCAACTTTGCCTTTATCGTCACCGGCGATAATTTTAACGGTATCGCCTTTTTTGATTTTGAATTTTACAGCCATTACAACACCTCCGGAGCGAGTGATACTATTTTCATATATCCGGCATATCTCACTTCACGACCTATGGGACCGAAGATTCTAGTGCCGATAGGCTCTTTTTTCGCATCGAGTATAACCGCCGCATTTTCATCAAATCTGATAAGCGAACCGTTTTCTCTTTGAACCTCTTTTTTTGTTCTAACAACCACCGCTTTTATTACCTGACCTTTTTTAACTTTTCCGTTTGGAATAGCTTTTTTGACGGAAGCCACGATAACATCTCCGACACTCGCGTATCTTCTTTTAGAACCGCCGAGCACTTTAATACACATGATCTCTTTGGCGCCGCTATTGTCCGCAACCGCCAATCTTGTAAATCCCTGTATCATTATTTCACTCCTGCTGCAACAATCTCTTTTAACCTAAAAGATTTTGTTTTTGAAATAGGTCTGCACTCGATTGCAGTAATCGTATCTCCGACATTCGTCTCGTTTCTCTCATCATGAACAAGATATTTTTTAAATCTTTTTACGATTTTATGATATCTTGGATGAACCACTTTTCTCTCTACCAAAACCGTAGCCGTTTTATCTCCGGCTTTCTTAACTACTGTGCCTTGTATCTCTTTTAAAGCCATCGTTATGCCTTAACTTCGCTATTTTTTAGTGAAGATATAGCCGTTTTGATTCTGGCGATATCTTTTCTAATCTCTTTAATCTCGTTAGGATTACTTAATTGCATAGTTCTAAGCTTCGATTTTACTTTGAACAGCAACAACTTTTTCTCTTTTAACAGCTCGTTCAATGCTTTAGCATCTTTACCTTCTAAATCAGTATATTTCATTTTCATTCTCTCGGGTTACGATTTTTGTTTTAAAAGGCAGTTTGTGTTTTGCAAGGGTCAGCGCTTCTCTTGCCAACTCTTCCTTGACACCCGCCATTTCAAATATGATTCTTCCTGGCTTGATATTCATTACCCATCTGTCAACGGCGCCTTTACCTTTACCCATTCTTGTCTCAAGCGGTTTTGCGGTTAAAGGCTTATCGGGAAAAACACGAATCCAAGACTTCGCTTCTCTTTTTACATGTCTTGTCATCGCGATCCTCGCGGCCTCGATTTGACGAGAATCAATTCTTCCGCCTTCGGTCGCTTTAAGCGCTATCTCGCCAAAAGCTATGGAATTGCCTCTGTAAGACTTACCTCTATTTCTGCCTTTTTGCTGTTTTCTATATTTTGTTCTTTTTGGCATAAGCATAGCTATTCACCTCTTCTTTTTCTTACTCTCGGGTTTTTAGGCTCGGGAGCTATACCTTTAGCAAGCACTTCGCCTTTAAAAATCCAAACTTTCACACCAATAATCCCGTATGTCGTCTGCGCTTCCGCAAAACCGTAATCAATTCTGGCTCTTAGCGTATGAAGAGGAACTCTTCCTTCAAGATACCACTCGGTTCTAGCCATTTCCGCGCCGCCGAGACGACCCGCTACTTGAACCTTGATTCCTTTTGCTCCGCTTTTCATAGCCCCTTGAATTACTTTTTTCATAGCTCTTCTAAACGCGACGCGGCGCTCAAGCTGCGTAGCGATATTTTCTGCCGCAAGTTGTGCTGAAATTTGAGGTTTTCTTTCCTCTTTGATATTTACATTAACGCTTTTTCCGATAAGTTTGTTTAACTTCTCTCTCAGTTTTTCGATATCCGCGCCTTTTTTACCGATAATGATACCGGGTCTTGCGGCTACGATAGTAACGCGAAGTTTTTTCGCGGTTCTTTCTATGATTATCTGGCTAACACCCGCATAATACAACTCTTTTTTGATAAAAGTTCTGATTTTATGGTCTTCGCCGACATTAGCAACAGCAGTCTCAGAAGATGGATACCATCTTGAATCCCAGTTTCTGTTCAGCCCAAGTCTTAGACCAATAGGATTAACTTTTTGACCCATCTTTAAGACTCCTTCTTATTTTTATTTATAAGCTCGTTAGCTTCTTTTTGCCAGGTATCTTCGATTTTACCCTTAATACCGATTTTCGCGTCAAGCTCGGCAATCTCTTCTTTTGACATTTGCGCAATCTGTTCGATAGAGGTAATACCCTCGGCATTGAGTTTTTTCTCCATTGCGGGACCGACGCCGGAAAGAAGTTTAAGATCATTTAAATCCGTCTCTTTTTTAACCGTGCTTTTTTTCGAAACCTCTTTCTCTTTGGGCTGATCTTTTTTTGAAGCCTCTTTTTCGTTTAGATCTTTTTTTTCTTTCTTAACCGGCGGTGTCGAAGCCTTAGTCTCGGATACCGTCGCAACCTCTACATATATATGAGAGGTGGGTTTAAGAATTCTTGAGGCCGAACCTCTGGCTCTGGGCTTGAATCTTCTTAAAACCGGACCTTTGTCAACTCTACAAGATACTATACTAACTTCTTCAGGCTCGTAATCGCCGTTTGCGACTGCGGACGCGATCACTTTGGAAATAATCCCCGCGGCTTTATTGGGCATAAATTCCAAAGACGCCAATGCGAGTTCCGCGTTCATTCCCTGAACTTCTTGCGCTATCAATCTCGCTTTTGTAGGAGAGAGTCTGATAAACTTCAATGTTGCTTTACTCATTCTCTTCCCCTTAACCTATTTTCTTCTGAACAGAGCCTTTATGACCCTTAAATGTTCTTGTAGGCGCAAACTCACCCAGTTTATACCCGACATGATTTTCGGTAATATATACCGGTATAAAATTTCTTCCGTTATGCACGGTAAAAGTCAAGCCGATCATATCAGGAAGAATAACACTTCTTCTAGACCATGTTTTGATAGGTTTTTTATCGCCGGTCTCTTGCGCTTTAATCACTTTTTTCATAAGGTGAGCATCAACAAATGGACCTTTTTTTAAACTTCTAGCCATCTATCTTCCTTTTTTTCTAGAAATAATAAGTTTATCGCTAGCTTTTTTTCTTCTGGTTTTGTAACCTTTAGTCGGCATACCCCATGGACTTACGGGGTGTCTGCTAGCGTTTGTTTTACCTTCGCCGCCGCCGTGAGGGTGATCGATCGGGTTCATCGCCGAACCTCTAGTTTGAGGTCTGATTCCTCGGTGTCTATTTCTACCGGCCTTGCCTATAACGACATTCGACCAATCTTCATTTCCAACCGTTCCGACCGTAGCCATGCATTCTGAAAGAATTTGTCTCATCTCACCGCTTGGAAGTCTGAGGATTACATATTTCTCCTCTTTACCCATAAGTTGAGCATATCCGCCGGCGCTTCTTGCGATCTGTCCGCCTTTACCGGGTTTCATCTCGATATTGTGAATAATAGTACCGATCGGGATATTTTTCATCTTCATCGCATTTCCCGCTTTTATATCCAAACCGCTTTCGGCGGCTTCTATTTTATCGCCCACTTTCAAACCCGAAGGCTGGATGATATATCTCTTTTCTCCGTCCGCGTATGTTACAAGAGCGATTCTACAATTTCTATAAGGGTCGTATTCGATCGATGAAACGGTCGCGGGAATTCCCCATTTTCTTCTTTTAAAATCTATAATTCTGTATTTCTTTTTTGCTCCGGCTTCTCTGTGACGCGAAGTAATTCTACCGTTTGAATTTCTCCCCGCGCTTCTTGAAAGAGTTTTAAGGAGTCCGGCTACGCTCGGTTTTGCCGTTATATCGCTTGAATCCAATCCTGTCATATAACGGCGGCTGGGCGTATATGGTCTATATGATTTTATCGCCATCTTATACCTCCAAACTTTCTATTTTCGCGCCTTCGGGCAATTTTACATAGAATTTTTTATAATCTTCTCTTTTACCCTCTACGCCTCTAAACTTTTTCACTTTTCCGCTCATTCTCATCGAGTTGACTCTCAAAGGAACAAATCCGAAATATTCTCTTAAAACTTCTTTCAAGCCGTTTTTAGTCATTCTCGGACTTGTCTGTATAACTACGACGCCGTCTTCTTGAAGACCTAAGCTTTTTTCAGTGTATAAAATTGTTTTAATATCCGTAATATCTGCCATCTTAGCCCTCTTTTGTTAATTGATCATATACGCTTTTTTCGATTACGATTGAATCAAAAGCCGCCACTGTAAAAGCATTTACTTCATTTGGCTCTACAAGATACGCGTTTGAAAGATTTCTAAAAGCGTAAAAACTTTTTTCATCTATAAGGTCTTTGACTATCAATGCGTCTCTAACGGCCAAATTTTTAACGATTGTCGCGGCATCTTTCGTTTTGCCTGATTCAACAGCTATATTTTCAACAATAAACAATTTCCCGTTTTTCGCTTTTTCGGCTATCGCGCACTCAAGAGCGGCTCTTTTTTGTTTCTTGTTTATTTTTTGATTATAGTTTCTGTTGTTTTTTGGACCATGAGCGACTCCACCGCCTACCCATATAGGACTTCTTGTTGAACCGGCTCTTGCTCGTCCGCCTCCTTTTTGGGCATAAGGTTTTTTACCGCCGCCTCTTACCTCTGATCTTGTTTTTGTTTTTGCGCTGTTGGCTCTAAGAGCCGCCTGATAAGATTTTACATACAAGTATAAATTGTGAGGATTCACTTCAAAAAACGAAGCGGGCAATTCCGCCTCGCCGCTTTTTTTAAGGTTGTTATCCAATACTATAGCTTTACTCATTTTACTATCCTTATCTTACCTAACGCTCCATTGGCTCCGGGAATCGCGCCTTTTAACGCAAGCACGCCGGTTTCGCCGTCAAATGAAACGATTTCGTTTTTAACCGTTACTTTTACATTTCCATACTGTCCGGGCATCTTTTGACCGGGCTGAACACGACCGGGCCACTCTGCGTTTCCGATAGATCCTACTCGTCTATGAAACCTTGATCCATGCGCTCCGGGACCTCCGGCAAAGCCGTGTCTTTTAATCGCGCCGCTAAAACCTCTACCTTTGGTGTTAAAAGTCGATTTTACCGTTTTAGCCTCTTTCAAAGGCGCCGTATCGAGATCTCCGATCTCTTCGTTTGAAACACAAAGCGTTATAAACTTGTTGTATTCCGGGGTCAGGTTATATTTTTTTTGCTGACCTTTTATAGCTTTATTGCTTTTCTTGCCGCCGCTATAAGCCACAACCGCTTTTTTATTCTCACCGACTTCACACACTTTAGCATCTACTATCTTTACTAGCGTGACGGGAACCGACGGAACCGCAACCGTTCTTGACATTCCGATTTTTTCTACTATATATTCCATCATCTATCCTTATTTCATCGCTCGAACTTCAACATTTACCTCTGGCGCGAGGTCAAGTTTCATTAGCGAATCAACCGTATCCGTTGTTGCCGACACGATATCTATAAGTCGTGCATGCATTCGCATTTCAAATTGTTCGCGTGAATCTTTGTTTACATGAGGAGATCTAAGTACCGTGTACTTTTTAATCTTTGTAGGTAGAGGAATAGGACCTCTAATTTCCGCACCTGTTCTCTTGACGGCATCAACTATAGCCGCAACAGACCTGTCTAAAACTCTGTGATCATAAGCCTTAAGCTTAAGTCTAATTTTTTCCATCAATTTCCCTTAAAAGAACTTGTCAAACTATAATCTGACACAAATTTGAACCCGGAGTATACAACATTAAGTATTGAAAGTCAATAATTTTCGGGCTTTTTTACGAAACAATTTTAAATTTGTTTCCTTTATGCAAGGAAACAAATAAATGTAAAGTGAAATAGATTAAATATAATAACTCTCTTTTCTTAAGAAGTATTTCATGATTACGGGTGAGGTATTTTTACTTTCGAGTTCAAAAGATAAGCAATCAAAACAACTAAAAGTAGTATAAAATAGATATTTGAAACTATTTCATAACTATAAAGCAGATATAAAACCCACAGAAGTATAGCTCCAAGCGGGGTTGGAATCCCTTCAAAATACTTAGCGACACTGCCCGCTTCACTTTTGAGATTAAATTCGATTAATCGTCTCAATCCGCTTATAATGTAAAAAATAAAAACGACTCCCCCAAGCAACAATTCAAATTCATTACTCTTCTTTAATGCATAAAAGAGTAAAAAAGCCGGCATCAATACGAAAGAGACAAAATCGGCGAACGAGTCAAGCTGCACGCCGAATTCACAGGAGAGATTAAAACGCCTTGCTATCTTGCCGTCGGCGATGTCTAAAGCGCCGGCGATCCAAGCTAAAATAATAGCCGCCGTAAAATTATTCTTTTGGATAAAGTAGATAGCGATAACGCCCAAAGAGATATTGGCAAATGTAACGATATTTGCTAAATTAAATCTATTGTCTTTATCATATAAATTCATGTAAAAACCTTTATCGATATCTTAGTGATATTATATCCAAGTCGATGTTTTAATTTGCTATACTTTTAGCGTTATTTTAACACTAAGGAAAACAATGGCGCAAACTAAAAAAGTGGTATTCGTAGCCAAAGAGGGCTGTATAGAGGATTTAAAACGGCTTTTAACCGATATGGTCAAGCCTTCGAGAGCCGAAAAGGGATCTCTTTTGTATCATATATATCAGATGAAAGAAAAACCCGATACTTTCGTGGTTATTGAAACTTGGGAAAACGAAGAGGCGCTTGAGGGGCATAGAAATTCGAGTCACTACAAATATTATAAAAGTCATTTTGAACAATTTACGGCTGAAAAATACTCGGACGAACTAATTGAGCTGGGAGAATAATCCCCGGCTCACAGCTCATCGGCTATCGCGATCATTTGACAAAAAGTGTCGATATCCCAGCTTGCGGTTCCCACAAGAACACCGTCACACTCTCGTATCTGCAAAATCTCTCTCGTGTTTGCGACTTTGACGCTTCCACCGTACAACAGAGGAGCTTTTATCTTTTCTCTAAGCTTTGTCAAAGTCTCGTCAATCTGCTCTATCGAAGCGCTAAGCCCCGTTCCGATCGCCCATACCGGCTCATAGGCGATAATTAACTTTTCATAAGTCAAGTCTATCCCCTCAAGCTGAGCTTCGCAATATTTCATAACGGACTTTATACCCTCTTGTCTTACCTCTTGCGGTTCTCCTATACAATAAACTATTTCAAATCCGTTTTGCTTAAAAAAATCAAATTTTTTAGAGCAAAGTTCCTGAGATTCTTTGAAGATATGGCGTCTTTCACTATGACCTACAAGAGTGGTTTTTAAATTAAACTCCTCTATCTGCTCCAAACCTATTTCACCCGTAAAAGAGCCGTTTAAAACAGGATATGCGTTTTGCGCGCCGACGATGATTTCACTTGAGAACTCAAACGAATCAAGCGCGCTGGAAGGAGGAAAAACCATGACTTTTTGTTTGCTGCCGCTTTCATTCATAAAATTATCGAGTTTTTTTAGATACTCTTTTGTGCCGGCTCTCGTATTGTTTGTTTTAAAATTTGAAGCTATTATCATGACATATTAGCCTTTCTAACCGCTTCGATACCGGGAAGCATTTTTCCCTCCAAAAGCTCCAGACTCGCGCCGCCGCCCGTGGAGATAAAAGTCATCTCGTCGATATCTCCGGCTCTTTGCACAACATCCGCCGTATCTCCTCCTCCGACAATCGTCGTCGCATGCGATTCGGCTATATAATGACTCATCATCAAAGATCCTTTGGAATATTTATCCATCTCATAAACACCCATTGGACCGTTCCATAAAATCGTCTGCGCGTCATTGAGAGCTTCTCTAAAAAGTCTGTTTGTAGCAGGTCCCACATCAAGTCCCATCCACCCTTTGGGCACCTCTTGAATCGGTAGATATTTCACCGGAGCGCTCTCGTTAAGCTCGGGAGAAACAACCAAATCAACCGGTAAATACAACTTCACGCCCCGACCCATCGCGCGGTATATAATTTTTTTAGCGTCTTCGATCAAATGATCCTCAACCAATGAATTTCCGACCTCGTAACCTTGCGCTTTTAAAAAAGTAAACGCCATCCCTCCGCCGATAATGAGCTTGTCTATCTTATCGATCAAATTCACGAGAGCTTGAAGCTTGCCGGAAACCTTACTTCCGCCTACAACGGCTACAAACGGTCGTATGGGAGTCATAACGGATTTATAGAAAAAGTTAACCTCTTTTTGCATCAAAAAACCGGCGGCTTTGTGATCCTTGTCAAAAAGCGCCGGAAGGGCGAAAATGGAAGCGTGTTTTCTGTGACTGGCGCCAAACGCGTCGTTTACATAAAAATCCGCCATAGAAGCAAGCCGCTTGGCAAACTCTTCGTCGTTTGCGGTTTCGCCGGGATTATATCTGAGATTTTCAAGCAATAACACATTGCCTGATTCAAGACTTTGCGCCGACTCTATCGTATCGTCGCCGACAACATTTTCCGCCATTAAAACATCTTGCTTTAAAAGAGTTTTCAATCTTTTGGCGACGGGCTTTAGGGAATCTTTCTCTTCATTCCACTCTCCCGGTTTTGGACGACCGTAGTGACTTGCGAGTATGATTTTACAATCTCTGTCTATACAATAGCGAATCGTCGGTAAAGCGGATCTGATTCTCCTATCGTCGCTTATATTTCCAAATTCGTCTTTTGGCACATTGAAATCGCACCTGATAAGTACTCTTTTGCCTTCTAAATCAAGCTCTTTTATAGATAAAAGTTCCATTGCCTTCCTTTATGATTTTGCGATATGTAAAGCCATATCTATAAGTCTGCAGCTATAACCCCATTCATTGTCGTACCAAGCCATGACTTTGACGAAATTGCCCTCAACCACCTGAGTCAAATCGGCAGCCACTATAGCGCTGATAGGAGACCCGATAAAATCGGACGACACCCTTTTGTCGTAATCTACCTCTATATAGTTTTTCATATTCGCTTTTTGCGCCGCTTCAAAAGCCGCGTTTACCTCTTCTTTGGATGTCTTCTTTTTTACTACGACATTTAAATCGATCATGGAGACATCGGGAGTCGGCACGCGAATAGACTGACCGTTTAGTTTTCCCTTAAGATGAGGCAAGACCAGACCTATGGCTTTTGCGGCTCCTGTAGTCGTAGGAATCATATTTACCGCGGCGGCTCTTGCCCGTCTTGGATCTTTTTTGTGCTTGACATCGAGAATATTTTGATCGTTCGTATATGAATGAACCGTAGTCACAAGCCCTTTTTCTATTTCGAAAGAGTCGTCTATGACTTTTGTAACCGGCGCGAGACAGTTTGTCGTACAACTGGCGTTTGAGACGATTTTTTGACCGTTATATTCATGTTCGTTTACACCCATGACGAATGTCGCCGTCTCTTTATCTTTTGCGGGAGCCGAAAAAAGTACTTTTTTTATGCCTTTGTCCAAGTAAGGCTGCGATTTTTCCTGTGTATAAAACGCTCCGGTACACTCGAGCAAAACCTCGGCGCCATACTTCGCGAAATCAAGATTTTCGGGATCTCTATCGTTTAAAAATTTTACTTTCGATTTTCCAATCCGCATATAATCGTCTTCCAATATCTCTACGGTATCGTCAAATGTACCGTGAACGCTATCGTATTTTAAAAGATATCTCGTCATCTGCCGATCTGTCGTGTCGTTCACCGCAACAAGCTCGATATCGTCTCTGTCGTTAATGATTCTCGCGACACATCTTCCTATGCGCCCAAAACCGGTTATAGCCACTTTCAAAGCCATTTATACCCCTTTAGTAAATTTTATGATAATATATTTATCCAAACGGTCAAATATATTAAAAATATCGTAATAATATTTTATATTAATATTTTAAGTTAAATAAGGTTTAAAACAGTTTAAATGAAAATAGCAATTTTCGGAGGAAGCTTCGATCCGCCGCATATAGGTCATCGACAAATCATACAAAAAGCCCTTCAAAAGCTTGATATAGACACGCTATTTGTCGTGCCGACTTATTTGAATCCTTTTAAAGAAAATTTTTTCGCACCGCCGCATTTGAGATATAAATGGGTAAAAAAGTTACTTTTACCCTACAAAAAAGTAAAAGTTCTTGACTATGAGATAAAAAAAAACCGTCCCGTCTCTACATACGAAACACTATCTTATATTCAAAAAAAATACAATCCAAAAAAGATATATATCATAATCGGAGCGGATAATATCAAATCTTTAAAAAAATGGAAAAACTATAGAAAACTTGAAAAAAAAGTCGAATTTATCGTCGCTACGAGAAAAAATATTAAAATTCCCGCCAACTTGAAAAAACTCGAGGTAAATGCTAATATAAGTTCAACGGATTTAAGGGAAAAACCTGATTTAAAAGCTCTTCCGAAATCTATTGCAAACAAAATTTTAAAATATTACAAATCTAAAAAACAAAAGGAACAAAATGGACGACAAAATCGAAACTATAGTACGCCTGCTTGACGATAAAAAAGCGGAAAATATACAGGTATTTGACATGAGAGGCAAAGATTATCTAGTTGATGATGTAATCATAGCCACGACTTTAGGGCAAAAGCACGGCGACGCGCTGCTTGATTATTTAAAACCGATTATTAAAGAACTCGGAGAATCCGTCCTTCATACCGATAAAGCCGATGAATGGATCGTCTTGGATCTCGGCGATATGCTAATTCACCTTATGACTCCCGAACACAGAACGAAATATAGTATAGAAGAGTTTCTCACTCGGCAAAAACAACAAAAAAATATTACGGATAGTTACATCGAGTAACATGATTTTATAGATTGTAAATATTTTTGTTCAAATCGTAAATAAAAAGGCTAAACCGACCGATCTGTTTGAAGATCAATCACCGCACCAACAAACATTCTTAATTTTTATTGGTGCGGTGATAAACAAATAAGGTTTTTAAATGTTAGCCAGTAGAAAATATATATATCAAAATCTCGAAGAGAAAAAAGAGAGTATAGATATACCCGAAAAAGAGATAAAAAAGGTCAAAATAAAAAGACCTAAGCCTCTCGATGAAGAGATTGAGCTTTCCGCGAAAAAATATATCATGAGCAAAACCGATCCAAAAGGAATCATAGAATACGGCAATGAATATTTTGTTGAAATAAGCGGTTACAAAGAGAGCGAACTTGTCGGAAAACCCCATAATATCATCAGACATCCCGATATGCCCAAAGTTATTTTTAAACTATTGTGGGATCGTCTCGAAAGCAGAAAAAATATCTACGCGATAGTCAAAAACCTATCAAAAAGCGGTCGTTACTACTGGGTTATCACCGATTTCGATATCAAAATAAACCGTGCGACAAATGAAGTTTTAGGCTATTTCGCATATAGAAAAGCCGCTCCTAAATACGCCGTCAAAGAGATCGAGAAACTCTACAAAAAATTAACGGAAATCGAAGCGGAAAGCGGAATGGACGGCTCGCAAAAATATCTAACGGGCTTTTTGGAAGCTAGAGGACAAACTTACGACGAATATATAGACGATATTACACGAAATAAAGGCATAGCGAAACTTTGGTTTAAAGCGATGAAAAAATTCTTTTCAAAAAAAGGGCATTAAAACTTTTTCTCTAAAACGGCGGTAAATATCTTTTGACTAAGTTTTATTCTACGAATGAAACTCTCTTTGTTGGCTCTCTCATGCACGGTATGATCGCCGTCGCCGTAAGGTCCAAATCCGTCAAGCGTTATAACGCCCGCGCTTGAGACGATATTTGCATCGCTTACTCCGCCTCTTTTTTCCGCCTCGAGTTTAAAGCCGGATATCTTTTCTATTTTTCGTAAAAAGTCAAGCTGCGCCGCAAAACTTTGCATCACATCTCTTTGTATATCTCCGCTAAGAGTCGATGAAGCGCCCTCGACAAACGAACTGTTTACGATCTCAAAAAGCGACTTTAAAACTCTGTCTCTCTCGGTTGATAGAGCGTAACGAACCTCCAGCGTTAACCTTGCGTGAGGAGAAACGGTATTTGCTCCTATACCGCCCTCGATTATTCCCACATTTACGGTCGTCTCTTTTTCAAGATCGCTTAAATCCGTCAACGCGATCAATTTTCTTGCCGCTTCGAGATTTGCGTTTACGCCTTTTGTATAATGATTTCCGGCATGAGAAGCTCTGCCTTTTATATCTATGAAAAATGTTCCAACCCCTTTGCGCCCAGATACGACTTCGTCATTTGCTCCCGCCGCCTCATATACGAGACAATAATCGTAATCTTTTGCGATATCTTTTGTTAAAAATTTAGAATCGTCGCTGCCGGTTTCTTCGTCGCTTACAAGCAGCATATCTATATTTACTATTTTTCCAAACTCTTTATAAGCGTTTCTAAGCGCGCTTAGGGCTACGAAATTTCCGCCTTTCATATCGCAAACCCCCGGACCGTAAATCCACTCTTCGTCTTCGCTAAAATGTTCGAAGCTATTTGGAGGAAAAACCGTATCGAGGTGTCCTAGCAAAAGAAGCTTTTTCCCATCCTCCTTTTTACTTATAAAATGAAGATGATCTCCTATCTCTTCTCTTTTGTGTATAACCGTTTTAAATCCCAGCTCTTTCATCCAAGCGGTAAAAATTTTACCGTTTTTATCAACGCCTTCTTTATTTTTCGTATATGAATTGATATTTACGATTTTTGACAAGTCCGAAAAGTCAAACTTATTTTTCATATAATTCCTTTTTATATAGCGACCATTAATTAAAATTTACCTATAATTATACAACTAATATCATTTAGAAAGGATATCTTATGTCCTCATATAATATCGGAATGTGGATGTACCAAAACAGCGGCGGCGATAAAATCCAGCGGCGATTGATCGAGCTATTGAAAGAGAGGGGTATAACCGTGCATCCCAATCTTAATCTAAGATACGCGAAGGTTCGAAACGGAAAAATAAATTGTGAAAATATCGTCATGGAAGAGCTTGATCTCTTCTTCTCCTACAATGCCGGAGAACAAACCCTTTACCAGGTATATCTGTATGAAATGATCGATAAATTTATACCGACGATAAACAGTTTTGAAGCTTTCAGTCTCAGCGAAGATAAATTTAAAACCGCTCATCTGCTTAAACGAAACGGCGTAAACACGGCGGACTATGTACTTTGCCATAGAGACGAAGTAACGAATATCAGAGAAATTTTAAAAGAGTGGGGAGGAAAAGTAGTATATAAACCGACCGACGGGTGGGGAGGCGTGGGACTTGTAAAGATAGAAAACGAAGCGGCTTTAGATATGCTTCTTCCGTTTTTAAATCAAACCGATATTCGCTACTTTTATCTCGAAAGATTTATCCAATACGACAACACGGACTTTAGAATAGACATCGTTGACGGAGAGTTTGTTTCATGTTACGGTCGTCGCGCTCCAAAAGACAACTGGAAAACAAATATCACAAGCGGCGGCTCCATCATGCTAAGAGAAGCAAACGACGAAGTTGTGGAAATAGCGAAAAAAGCGGTAAAAATATGCGGTTTGGACATAGCCGGGGTCGATTTGATCTATGACCTTGAAAAAGAGGAATACATTGTGCTGGAAGTTAATGGAATTCCCGCTTTCGCAACTCCGCAGCAAGAAAAAATGGGACTTGATTTCAATGAAAAAAAGATAGATCTTATCGTAGATCTGATCGAAAAAAAAGTAAAAGGACGCTTCCAAAATGGGTAAAAAGAGAAAAAACAGACAAAAATTGCCGAAAATCGGTTTTTTATATCTTGATTTCGTATTGAGATTTTTTGACAAATCAAATTTCCGCGGCTGGCCGGACAAAATAGAGACCGTCACTTATCACTGGAAAAACGATAAAAACAGATTTATAAAAGAGGTAAAACGAAAAAAGATCGATGTGTTGATAGGAAATATTCCCGCAACGGCTTACGAAACTTTCAGAGAGATAGCAAAAGAGCTTCCCCATGTACGGTTTATCCCCTCTTTGGATACTCAGTTTTCAAATAAATCCAAAGAGAATGTAACGAGATTTTGCTGGAAATACGACATACCCGTACCTCAAACCTATATCTTCTACGACAGAAAAAAAGGTTATGAATTTATAGAAAAAACCACTTATCCGAAAATCGTCAAAAAGAGCTACGGTCCATCAAATTACGGAGGGTATTTCGTACACAAAGTCGATTCGAAAGAGGAAGCGAAAAAACTGTTTGATATAAAAAAATACCATCCTATGTATATGCAGGATTTCGTACCTATGCAAGCGGATGTCAGGGTTATGCTTATCGGACATAAGCCCGTTTGCGCTTTTTGGAGAAGACCGCCGAAGGGAGAGTGGCTTACAAATACTTCTCAAGGCGGAAGTATGGATTATCAAAATGTTCCAAAAGAGCTTTTGGATTTGGCGGTTAAAGTTTCAAAAGCGGCAAACGCGGAGTATTGGGCATGCGACATAGCGGTGGGCAAAGACGGAAAATACCGAATATTGGAGTGCGCTACCGCATTTGCGGCTTTTCCTTACATAAGAGACTGGATAGGACAATACCTGATGTGGAAATTAAGCGACGGGAGATTTAAAAAACCGAATATTCCGCTTTACAACTGGGAAGAACTCGGAAAAATCGACACATCGCTTCTAAGAACCATGCGCTATATCACTTTCGGCAAATATACTCCAAGCTTTGACGGCGAATATTTCATGAAGAAGAAAAAAGCGACCATAAAAGGTCAAAAAGAGGTTTTCGTACTGGATTCACTCTATCCTATGCTCGATACGAAAGATAGAAAAGGCGAAGAGTGGCCAAGCCGAAAATGGAATTTTCAAGACAAATATAGGCTAAAAAGTATTAAAACGATGGAAGTAGAACGAATCGACGGCGACGAATCGTCTATAAACACCGAATCGGTAAGCGACGAAGCTTTTTTCGAATATCTCTCGACCGCCGCCAAAGAAGAGGGTTTTGGAAAGAAAAAAGCGAAACGGCTTCTTCAAGAACACGGTAAAGAGGAGTTAATAAAAACTCTTGAAAAGAGTCCCGAAAAATTAAAACGGATGAAAGGAATCAAGAAAAAAAGATTTAAAAAACTACTCGACGGATGGGAGAGATTTAAACGGATATTTATGGTATAATCACCGCTTAGCATCTAACCCACTATGGAGCATTATGAAACAACAATATAAATCTTATGAACAGACATGCTCTTTTTTAAAAGAGTGTGTTCAAAAATTTCCCAATCTTATCAAAATAGAATCTATCGGCAAAAGCTGGGAAGGCAGAGAGATACTTCTGGCGACCCTGACGATAGGAGTGGAAAACGCCGATCTTAAATCCGCCCTTTTATACACGGGCACTATTCACGCTAGAGAGTGGATCGGAAACGAACTTAGCGTCGCTTTTATAGAATATATACTTAAAAATCATCAAAGCGATCCGAAAATCGCGGCTGCGCTGACAAAAAATACCCTCTATATGGTTCCGTGTTTAAATCCCGACGGTTTTGAATATTCCAGAACGCACTTCTCTTTCTGGCGCAAAAACCGCCGCGATAATAAAGACGGCACATTCGGAGTGGATCTAAATAGAAACTTCAGCGTCGGTTTTACAAAAATAAAAGATACCTCTTCAAATGTTTACGGAGGAGTCGAACCCTTTTCGGAACCGGAAACCAGAGCCATCAAAGAGTTTGTTGACGCTCATCCAAATATTACGATGGCGCTTGATTATCATTCTCAGGGAAATGTTTTTTTCCCGGCTCACAAATTTAATCATGAAGCAGAGATAGAGGGAACCGATTTAAATGTTTTATGCGCGAACATGAACTATGAAATTAAAAAAATCACGGCTAGACAATACGGTATCCATAGAGGAAAACCCCCCGTAAAACTCATCAGCGGAAGCGGTCGCGAGTACTACTACTCAAAAGGAATCATCGCCGCCGTCGTGGAAGTCGGAACGAGGAATATTCCCGATTATATGCAAAATATGACCGAAAGCATCCATGAAAATATTCCGGCTTTACTCTATGCCCTCTCCGAAGCAAAAAACTATGCCAAAAACGCGCCAAAAAGAGTAGAAAACTTTTATATCTCTTCATTCTCGAGCAACAGCGTTACGCTTGAATGGGAAGATAGCGGCGACAACCCGAATCTTTTTTATCAGATATACAGAAGCACCAAACATAAAGAGGCTTGCCGGGAAGAAAATCTCATAGCGACCACTACGAAAAAAAGCTTTACGGACATCGAGCTTGAGAGCGCGACGGAGTATTTTTACTATCTTAGATCAGTTGACAAGATCACAAATACGAGATCGCCTTTCGCGCCTCAACTAAAAGTAAAAACGGATCTTGAAAGAGACGAATTTTCAAAAACGATTTTTCCGCCCCCGTCCGAAATCGGCTATGTAGCCGAAAAATCGATAGAACAAAACAGAGAGCATTTCGGCAAAAACTCGATCTTTGTGGGAATAAACCAGACAAAAGGCATCAGTTACGGAGTTTTGGCGTTTTCTCTGGCAAATATCCCCGAAAACGCTATCATACAAGAAGCTTCGATTTCGATGTACCCCATGAACCGCGTAAATGTCAAAATAGAAAAATACGGCGAATGGTCGCTCTCTTTTATAGACAAAGAGAGCGTGAGCGAGATTACCGATTTTTACCAAATACACGAGGCGGAAATCATTCAAACTCTGGGAGAAACCATACCCTCCGAAAAACTCACTCAAGGGATTTGGAGAGAGTGGCATTTTAACGATTATGAGAAAAAATTGCTTGAGAGCCAAATCGCCGGCAAAAAAGTTCTCTTTCGTTTTCAAGGTCCCACAAAACTTCCCCTTGGAAGAGATTCTCAAATGATGCAGTTTGATTTAGGGTACGGACCTTTTGGAGGAGGTATTCACTACAGACCTCATCTGGATATAAAATATACCCTTCCCCCGACAAAGATTGAAATAAAGCCGACGATTTTAAGCGCGGTAACCAAAGATAAAATTCTGCCCGACAAACTATCTTGCGGGTTTGACAAAAACGGCGACAAAATCTACGGATATATGGAGTTTTCGCTTGACACCCTGCCCGATCCCGACACTACGGTCATAACCGACGCCTACATAGTAATCCAAAACAAAAATAGACCCAAGCTCTCCGTCGATGCGAGATACAATATAGAATTTATAGATACGAAAAGCCATGAGTGGGAAGATATAAAAAATAGAGATAGAATCGAGTTTATAGGATACGAAGTAAGCATCGCCGATCTAAAAAAAAGAGACAAGCACTATTTTTTGTTTGATACTCTAAGCAAACTTGAACTGGAAAATTTTCACAAACAAAACCATAGCGCAAATTTCGTCATAAAAGCGACGACTCCGGCAGACGCGAAAAACCATCGGGTTGACTGGCATGACAAACACGACGACAAAGAGGTAAAACTTGTCATAAAATATATAAAACGGCGAAAGTACGCTCCCTCTTCGTGCAAAAACCTAAAGACATCGATAGAAAAAGGCATGGTCAAATTGACCTGGGAAAATCCGAAAGACGAAAGCTTTGTAGGAGCGTATGTAGTAAGAAATCGTTTTCATCCGCCTAAAAATCCGCTTGACGGCGTAAAACTGTATGCGGGAAGCGACAACTATACATACGATAACTTCGGCTCGACGAAAATCGATAAATATTACGCGGTTTTTTCCTATGACGATGTGCCAAACTACTCAACCCCCCTAGTTTTGGAATACAAAGGAAAATAGTTGGCGAAAAAAGCTTCGAAAAAAGAGATAGAGGAGATAAGAAAAAGATTTATCGAGCGCTATAAAGACGCGAAAACGGAGTTAAACTATACGAATCTTTATGAACTTTTAGTATCCGTAATGCTCTCGGCTCAATGCACCGACAAGCGGGTAAACATCATAACTCCCGCTCTTTTTAAAAAATATCCCTCGCCTAAAGAGTTGGCCGCCGCGAAAATAGAAGAGCTAAAAGATCTCATAAAAACCTGCTCTTTTTTTAATAACAAAGCCGCAAATCTCATAAAAATGGCAAAAAGCGTCGAAGAGATATATAACGGTGAAATTCCGCTGGATGAAAAAGAGCTTGTCAAACTTGCCGGAGTAGGACAAAAAACGGCTCATGTAGTCATGATAGAGTTTACTCAAAAAAATTTGATGGCGGTAGATACTCATGTTTTTCGCGTTGCGCATAGGTTGGGTCTTAGTTTCGCAAAAACGGTAAAACAGACCGAAGAGGATCTGGTTAACGCCTTTAAAACCGATCTATATATACTTCATCAGGCGATGGTGCTTTTTGGGCGATATATCTGCACCGCCAAAAACCCAAAATGCGACAGCGAGTGTTTCATGAAAGATCTTTGCAAAACAAAAGAGAGCTTCAAAGCCGGCTGATGAAAATAAGTCTCAAAAAAACAGCGATACAACTTCTGCAACTCGTAATCATAGTCGCGATCATCACGAACCTAATAAGCTATTTTAAAAAACCTCCCATAGCGAACGAAAGTCTGCCCGATATAAAGGTTCGGTTTTTGGACAAAAAAGAGCTCTCGCTATCCGATTTTAAAACAAAACCTCTTGTTCTCTATTTCTGGGGTTCTTGGTGTCCGGTTTGCAAGATAAACTCTTTGGCGATAAATAGCTTGACAAAAGATTTCAATGTCGTAACCGTAGCGGTAAACAGCGGCGGCGATGACGAGTTGAAAAAATATCTAAAAGATCATGATCTAAATTTTAAAGTCATAAACGACAATGACGCCAAACTGGCAAAGAAATTTGCCGTAACGACTTTTCCAACCACTTTCACATACGACTCCAAAGGGGAAAATATCTTTGTTGACAGCGGCTATACATCCGCGTTGTCGCTTAGGTTTAAACTATGGATAGGGGAATTTTTTTAAATTGCCTCCTATGAAATCCAAACCTCCCACATGATCTATATATTAAAAATATAGTAATTTAATTAAAATATATTAAATAATTTGATGTTTGACACAACTTTGACACAATTTCTCGTTATACTTCTTTTGTAAATTGACTCTAACTATATCTTTTTCACCCGCCTCTTTTATATATAGTTA
Organism: Campylobacterales bacterium; assembly: GCA_027081495.1. GTDB lineage: Bacteria > Campylobacterota > Campylobacteria > Campylobacterales > QNZT01 > QNZT01. Next base: position 42,468 of record JALWKJ010000155.1, read on the forward strand.
GGTCAATTTTTCTTATAAAATGTACCTATGGTATAATCTCTCAACAAATTTCCAAAGGTTTTTAATGTCAAATATACTTATCGTCGGAGCCGGGGGCGTCGGTAGAGTCGTTGTTCACAAATGCGCGCAAAACAGTGATGTTTTTAAAAAAATCACTCTCGCAAGCAGAACTCTTTTTAAATGCAAACTATATCAAAAAGAGGTAAAAGAGAGATACGATACAGATATCGATATAGCCCGCGTCGATGCCGACGATATCGATGAGCTTACAAAGCTCATAAAAAAAACCAAAGCCGATCTTGTCTTGAACATCGCTCTGCCCTATCAAGACCTAAGCATTATGCAAGCCTGTCTTGAGTGCGGCGTCAATTATCTCGATACGGCAAATTACGAACATCCCGATACCGCAAAATTTGAGTACGAACAACAATGGGCGTTTGATGAAAGATACAAAAAAAAGGAGATATTGGCTCTTCTTGGAAGCGGATTCGATCCGGGAGTGACAAATGTATTTTGCGCATACGCTCAAAAACACTTTTTCGACGAAATTCACACTATCGACATACTAGATTGCAACGACGGAGATCATGGATACGCTTTTGCCACAAATTTCAACCCGGAAATCAATCTTAGAGAAGTAAGCTCAAACGGAAGATATTGGCAGGAGGGAAAATGGATAGAGACAAAACCGATGGAGATCAAAACGGTATGGGACTATCCTCAAATAGGAAAAAGAGACAGTTATCTGCTCTATCATGAAGAGATCGAAAGCCTTGTTAAACATATAAAAGGCATTAAAAGGATCCGATTTTTCATGACATTTTCACAAAGTTACTTGACGCATATGAAGTGTCTTGAAAATGTAGGAATGCTCGGTATCAAAGAGGTGGAACATAACGGATGCAAGATAGTTCCGATCCAATTTTTAAAAACGCTCCTTCCCGATCCCTCTACTTTAGGAGAGAGAACAAAAGGAAAAACAAATATCGGCATAGTGGCCGAAGGGATTAAAGACGGAAAAAAGAAAAAAATCTATATCTACAATGTTTGCGACCATCAAGACAGCTACAAAGAAACCCTCTCGCAAGCGGTGAGTTATACCACCGGAGTTCCCGCGATGATAGGAGCCAAACTCATAAGCGAGGGCGTATGGTTCAAAAAAGGGGTTTACAATATGGAACAATTTGACCCCGATCCTTTTATGGATGAATTAAACAGACAAGGTTTACCGTGGTTTATAAAGGAGTTATGATAAAATCATAAAAATATTTAATAAAGGCGCGATATGGTACAAATCGACATGAATTCAAAAGAGTTTTTAAACGAGCTTGAAAAAACAAAAAAATTTACCGACAAAGTAAACAAACAATTCGGCTGGGTATATAATCCGAATGAAGATGTAAACGAAGGCGTCATAATGGGTCTAGCGCGGCATAAACTTCTTTACGGAAAAAGATTTTGTCCATGTTTTATGGTTATAGAAGATGAAAAAACGGGCAAACATAAAAGCGCCGACGATCGTATATGTCCCTGTAAACCCGCTATAGAGAGAGAAATTCCCGAAAAAGGAGTTTGTCACTGCGGGATATTTTGCACTCCCGAGTTTGTTCAAAATTAAACTATCTGTGAAGCTCTATAGAACCGTCAAAATCAAACGCCTTAAATTTTATAGAGTTTTCATTGTCGGCGTCTATATAAAAATCGTTTTCAAAAAAAGCCAATACCGCGTCGTCGGCGTATTGTGACTCCACACATACGGGAAGTTCGAGCGCGGGAGCTACAACAATATTTGAAAATGTCATCTCGTTATCTTTTATTCTATAGCGCGCCGTTATTTTTTGACAATCCGCATAAGTCGAAACTTCTCTTTTTGAAAAGCTCATCTTGATCGTATAATATCTTAAAGAGGGAAAATTTTCATTTTCATAAAAAAGAGAGACATCCGCTTTTATCTTTGTCCAAAGACCTTTTTGCAATACCTCGTTTATATCCCGATTTTCACTTAGAGATTGTAAATTTTCATCATTTTGTTTATCTGAAATCTTTATCGATGAGTCTAAAGAGCCGTCCGAAGAGATCGAAGAGTCGCACCCCGTAAAAAAAGAGAAAATCAAAACGGTTAAAATTATCGCTTTCATAGAGTTCATGAAAAGACCTTTTTTTGTTTTTATATCGACAATTTTTAAAATAATTTCAGTAAAACTTATCACCGCACCAACAAATATTTTTAATTTTTGATGCAGTGATTTTGTTCATAATCAAGGCAGATTTTTGAAGGACTCGCCGTAGCGAATTCGAAAAAATCTAACGCGGAGTATGGACAAAAGCACCGCACCCTTCGGGGAGTACGGGAAGAAGCGATCTATGCATCTAAAAAACTTTGAATTAACTAGTTAGT
>JALWKJ010000156.1 GCA_027081495.1 Campylobacterales bacterium
ATATAAGAAGCTGGTGGGTCCACCAGGACTCGAACCTGGGACCACTCGGTTATGAGCCGAGTGCTCTAACCAACTGAGCTATAGACCCTTATTTAAATGAGGGCTGTATTTTAGCTTTTATTTACTTAAAAAATCGTTAAATCTTACTCTTCACCGAATTTCACAGAATCGTATAACCTATCATGACGAAAACTCAAAAGATTTTCAAGAATTCCAAACAACATCATAAAGGTTATAAAACTAGTTCCCCCATGACTGAAAAAAGGAAGAGGTAATCCGACAACGGGAGCGTAGCCGATCGTCATAGCTATATTTACGCCGCTGTAAAAAAACATTAACAAAGACAAAGAAGCGGCGACTGTCTGTATAAGATAGTTGCTTTTCATATAAAGCACCAAAAGCATCAAATAAATTATCAAAAGAATATATAAAACTATAAGGATCAAGCCGCCCCAAAAACCGAATCTCTCTACATAAAATGAAAATATAAAATCACTCACCGCAATAGGTAAAAACTTCAAATGCGCCTGTGTCGCATCTTCTCTGCTTTGTCCTTTTAAACCGCCCGAACCGATGGCGATGATCGATTGATGAACATGGTAGCTCGGTTTTTCGGATAAAAAATCACTAATTCTCTTTTTTTGATACGGTTTTAAATTTGCCAGAACCAAAGGCGCGCTAACGACTATGAAAGCAAATAAAAAGAGCCATATCTTATAGTTGACTCCCATGATAAATAAAACGCCGTAACCTAAAAAAAGCAGTATCAACGCGCTTCCTAAATCGGGCTCGTTCAAGATAAGAATAAAAGGCAAAAGGATATAAAAACTGAATTTCATAAAATCTTTTACACCGTAACCTAGTTTTTCATCGGGAGGATTTTGATTTATCAGATATGCCAACATCATGATAAAGGCTATTTTCATAATTTCCGAAGGTTGTATCGTATAATGCAAAAAAGGAAGTTCAAGCCATCGCCTAGCGCCGAGCTTCATAACTCCGAAAAAATGCACGCTTATCAACATAGCGATACTAAGCCAATAAAAAAACGGTATAAGCCATAGAGTCTTTCTGATAGGAAAAAGAAAGAAAAAGAGAAAAACGGCGACCGCCGTACCGTAATAAACCAACTGTTTATGCGCTAAAAGCGGATTTAACTCATTTATCAAAAAGTAAGATATCGCTATAATGGGCAGTATCAGCAAGATCAGAATATAATCAAAATGGATAAAAATCCGTCTATCAACCTGTATCAAATATAAAACCTTATTACCGGAGCTTTTTTTGGAGATTATAGCACAAAAACCGATGCGACTTGACAAATTTTTACAAAAAAATCTTGATATCTCGAGAAATCAAATAGAGAATTTTATAAAAAAAGAGGGTGTTTATATAGACGGAAAAAGCTGTAAAAAATGCGGTCTAAAATTAAAAGGCGGCGAAAAAATCAGCTTTACTATCAAAAAAGCGGAAAAAAAGAGCGTTAATAGCATTGATTTCGATATTGAAACGATATATGAAGACGAAGATCTTTTAGTCATAAACAAACCTCCCTATCTTACCATTCATCCGGCTCCAAGCGTAAAAGACGCGACGCTTGTAGATTGGCTCGTTAAAAAGGGAGTCTCTCTCTCGACTATAAGCGGAGAAGAACGACATGGAATAGTTCACAGGATAGATAAAGAGACAAGCGGAGCTTTGATCGTCGCAAAAAACAATAAAGCGCATATAAATCTCTCAAAACAACTTCAAAACCGCACAATGGGCCGTTACTATTTAGCGCTAATCGATTTACCCTTAAAAAACGATATCTTAGTCGATAAACCGATCGCTAGAAACCCCGTAAAAAGGACTAAAATGGCGATTGTAAACAACGGCAGGGAAGCTAAAAGCGCTTTTATAAAACTCATTGATTCAAAAGAGAGAAATATCGAACTTATCGCGGCTAAACTATATACCGGAAGAACCCATCAAATCCGCGTTCATTTAGAGTCCTTATCTCGACATATTATAAATGATTTTACATACGGATTTAAGAAAAAAAGGGATATCATCGGCAGAGTAATGCTGCATGCTTATATGATATATTTTATCCATCCTCTTACGGGTAAAACCATCATAAAAAAAGCTCCTCTTTTTGAGGATTTTACAAGTATGCTCAGCCATAATTTTTCGATGAAGGAAGTGCATGAGAAAATCAATCCCGATCATATTATTTATAGGTTTGATACTGCTTTTTAGCGGCTGCGGGCAAAAAGGAACCATATCTCTGCCGAATATGAACGAACTTAGACTGGATCGTTCTCTTACGACCGTAAAAAATCTTAAAACCATAAACTCCATGACCGAAATCGCGATAGAGTGGACGCCGGTTACCAATAAAAATGTCGCGGGCTACAGAATTTTTCGAAGCGAAAACAACAAAGCCTACAAACTCATAAAAGTCATACCCGATCGTTTCAGCGCGCACTACACGGACACCCATCTAAAACCTAATTCGATCTATATATATAAAGTCTCTCTTTTTACGAAAGACGGTCGCGTATCGCTTACGAACACTACAAAACCGGTATCGACAAAAGGAAGAATAGAACCTCCGGTCATCGTCGAAGCCATCTCGAATCTTCCAAACCGCATAAAAATCCTTTGGAGAGCGCATCCCGATCCTACCGTCAAAGCCTATATAATAGAAAAAAGAGAAGTCGGCAAAAGAGAATACAAAAGAATCGCGATCCTTCGAAACAGATTGAGCGTCGAATATATAGACAAAGCGGTCATACCGCAAAAAGAGTATGAATACAGAATTAGAGCAAAAACATTTGAAGGCGTCGTATCTTCGCCGAGCGAAGTAGTAAGAGCGCATGCTAAAGCGCTTCCGGCGACCATCTCAAGAATCAACGCCACTACAAATATGCCCAAACAGATACAGATTACCTGGATAGATCCAAATCCGGTCGATAGAATCGATCACTACAATATCTACTCAAGCGCGTTTAAAGACGGTCTATATACATTTTTAGCATCCGTAAAAGATAAAAAATATATCGATAAAATCAATAAAGACGGCGTAATTCGATACTATCAGGTAACGGCTGTCGATTTTGACAATTTAGAATCTCCAAAAGGCGTAGTCGTAGCGAAAGGAAAAACTATGGGATACGGCGACGGACCTATCATAAATAGCGCCGTCATAAGACATAACGCCGTCATTCTGACCTGGACGCCGCCAAAAGAGAATATAAAAAGCTATACGATCATCAAAAAATACTGGGATGGATGGAGATTGAAAAAAATCAAGATAGTCGATTTTAAATCCGACGGCAATCCGGTCAGGTTTATAGATAAAAAAATTAAACCCAACACGAAATATACATATTATGTTATAGGCGTAAACTCGCTCGGTATTCCGACCGAACCCTCAAGCGCTATCACCATAGAAGTTAAAGAGCTGCAATAATCTTTTATGCCGAACATTCAAACCGACTCCTTTACCCCTCTTGGGCTTCCAAAAAGCTGCGAGGGGTTCGTTTTTAAATCTTACGCCGTCTCCAAAAGCGCGGAAATTCTTGTTTTGGTGAAGTTTGAAGACAAAGAGTTTTTACTGCAGATTCTTCAGAGGGTT
>JALWKJ010000157.1 GCA_027081495.1 Campylobacterales bacterium
ATTCAAGATATAAAAAGTTATGAAAGCTTGAGAAATTAGAAAAAAAACTTTTTGGATAGTTAGTGAAAGATTTTAAAGTTATATGGACAAAAAATGCAGAGTTTGATTTAGAATCAATCATAGAATATATAAAAACTGATAGTATTCAAATTGCTAAAGATATTTTTTTTGAAATCAAAAACAAGTGGGATGATTTATCAATCTTTTCTACCGGTAGAAGAGTAGTTCCCGAACTTCAACATATTGGAGTTTTAAAATACAGAGAACTTATATATAAAAGATGGAGAATTATTTACAAGATTGAAAATGATAAGTTTTTTATTGTGGTAGTTGTAGATTCTAGTAGGAATATAGAAGATATACTTTTTCAAAGGTTATTGAAAGATGATAACAAAACTTTGGATGATGAATAAGCTACCCTGCCGAGTTTTCTAACTTTATTTTGCTAAAATACTTTCAAGAGTTAAAAAACTTGATTGAGCAGAATCGCAATTTATTAAGTCGGTCGTTATACACTCAATAGGAGTACAATATTATCACCATAAAATTAATTCAATCATCAAAAATAAATACGATTATTCCTTTACTCCAGATACTCAACTCAAATATTTCGGAAGAGACTTTAAAGACTAGATTAGAAGCCATGATCAAAGAAGGCTATCGATGCGTTGGAGCTTTTGAAGATAATAATCTTATCGGTATATGCGGCATATGGATTTTGACAAAGTATTATGTTGGAAAACATATAAAACCGGACAACATGATTATACATCCAAGGTATCAAAACAAAAATATCGGTTTACGACTATTACGGTGGATAGAAACATTTGCAAAAGAAAATGGCTGTGTCGCAAGCGAGCTAAATTGCTATATCGACAATGAAAAAGCTCAAAATTTTTATAAAAAAGAAAAGTACAATGTAATTGCTCTGCATTTTCAAAAAAAGTTTGAAGATGTTTAACGCACCGTAGAGATTGTGAATTTGATCCAAAAAAATAAGTCCTTTTTTAAAGTAACTGCTTTTAAAAAAGAGGCAAAAGAGAGGAAAAAATTGAAACAAATATTTGAGATAACGGACAAAGAGATGATAAACCGAGTATTAGACGATGCGAAATACGGAACTCTTGCTATTTGTCGTGATAATCGACCATATAGTTTACCGATAAATTTTGTTAGAGTTGAAAATGTTCTATATTTTCATGGAAGTATGAAAGGTAAAAAGATAGATATCTTAAAAGAAAATCCATCGGCTTCTTTTTCGGTTGTTGAAGCATACTCTATGATACAATCATATTTTAGCTCAAAAGACAATCTCGCTTGTCCTGCAACACAATTTTTTAAATCTATCATAATTGATGGAAAAATAGAGTTTATTGAAAATTATGATGAAAAAGTTGCGGCGCTTTCAAAACTTATGGAAAAACTTCAACCTGAGGGAAAATACAAAGCTCTATCGGATGAAGCTTATCGAAAAGTTATCAATGCAACGGCGATATTTAAACTCGATATAAAAGATATAAGAGCAAAATTTAAATTTGGACAACATTTAAACGAAGATAGATTTGATATGATTATAAAACATTTGGAAGATAGGGGACAAGAGATAGATATAACTACGATTAAACTAATGAAAAGCTTAAAAAATTGATAAGCATATGGTATGAGAGCGTGCCAAAAACTTATCCAAAGGAAACAATATCATGGCAAAGAAAACATATATAGAGAAACTAAATAACGATAAAAAATTACCCAAAATCGTTAAATTAGATGAAAAAGCTCAAAAAAAATTTCATGCTAAAACAATGATCGTCTCAAAGCCGATGGATGTTTACGACATTATGAAAAATGTCTCTAAAGGAAAATTGATTACTACAAATGAAATTAGAAAAACTCTTGCAAGAAAATACAATGTCGATACCGCGTGTCCATTGACAACCGGTATTTTCGTAAATATTAGTGCGAACGCTTCAGTGGAATTACATGACGATATGCCTTATTGGCGAACCTTAAAAACCAACGGCGAATTGAATCCAAAATTTCCAAATGCACCGGAAGAACAAATTGCATTGTTAGAAAATGAAGGATTTGAAATTATTACAAAAGGCATCAAAAATAAAAAGTATTTTGTAAAGGATTATGATAGGCATTTGGTATAAGGAAAAATTTTTTATGTCCGCACACCGTCGCGTGTTGCATATGGCGACACCGCTTGTTTTCAATCTATTGCTCGATGTCGTAGTTATTTATACCGATTTTTTCATGGTCGCAAAACTGGGCGAAGACGCCATCGCCGCCGTCGGTATGGGTATGCAGATCTGGGGTATTTACTACGCCATGCTCGCACTTTTTTATACGGGACAAAGCGCCCTTATGACCAGACTGATCGGCGCAAACGAATATAAGCGTGCATCGATGACGCTCTGCACCATTTTGATATTCGGTGCGATAATCAGCATACCGATGATCGTTTCATGGAACTATGTAGGGCGGAATATTTTCGTATGGTTTCATGCACCCCAAAGCGTTTTGGCGCCGGGAGAGGCGTATATCGGCACGCTGGCGCTCGTCGCACCGCTGATACTTTTTAATTCCGTCTTCGAGACGGCGTTGAGCGCCTACGGCAATGTTAAAACGGCGCTTAAAATCAAAATCGCCGTCGCCTTGCTAAACGGTGTGCTTGACTACCTTTTCATCTTCGGCCATTGGGGATTTGAAGCGATGGGCGTGCAGGGTGCGGCAACGGCGACGGTCATAGCGGAGATTTTCAGTTTTATGGTATTTGCTATGCTGTGGATCGGGGGAAAAACCGTCTATCAACCGATGTTCCGTTTTTCCAAAAGGTTGCTTATGAGGGTGTTGCGTGTCGGTTTGCCTGCGATGTTGGAACGGGTGCTGTCTTCTGCGTCGTACCTACTTTTTACCGGGATGGTACTGGTGCTTGGTACGGAAATCTATGCCGGATTTCAGATCGGCTTTCGAATCGAAGGGATGGCGTTTATGCCTGGAATCGCCTTTTCTATCGTTGCGTCGATTCTGATGGGACAGGGGCTGGGTGAAAAAAACCCCGATAAATCGCATAAAGATGTCATGACGGCGCTGCGGTATGCGCTGATTTTTATGTTCGCTGTTTCACTGGCGTTTATGACTATTCCTAAAACACTGGCGCGAATCTTTACCGATGACCCGGAAGTAATCCATCACGCGGTACTCTACCTGCAAATCGTCGGTATTTCACAGGTGCCGCTGGGTATTCACTTTGTACTCTCCCACGCCCTCAAAGGCGCGGGCGCGACACGCGAGACTTTCATCATAAACATCGCGTCGATGTGGCTGGTTAGAATCATTCCGTCGGTGATAGCGGTCTATGTTTTTCATTCCGTTACAGGCGTTTATTTGGCGATGATTGCCGACACCTTTGTTAAAGCGGCGCTTTTTTGGAGACTCTTTTTTGCCGGCAAATGGCGTGCCGTCAAAGTCTAAGCTCTCGATTTTGAGTCAAAACGAGTCTATATAAACTTGAATTTGTTAAAAAATATTGAATATAAGTTAGATAAATCATTAAAAATCTTGACTTTATTAAGAAAAAAAATAAAATTCAATTTAGTTTAAAACTTTATTT
>JALWKJ010000158.1 GCA_027081495.1 Campylobacterales bacterium
GGTAGAATGAGTTTTAGTATTTATTTGTGGCACCCGTTAATTGTTTATATTACCAATCCAATTCATCAAAAAATATATAATTTTGGATTACACAACAATATATCTTTTATCTTAAGTGCATTAGTTGTGTTTAGTATTTTATTCCCTTTGGCACATTATTCATACAAATATATCGAGAAACCTTTTATGAATATGGGAAGAGGTAAATAATGGCAGTAAAAATAGTTGTTATTGTTCCAACATTACATGCTACCAAAATCCTTAAAAAACAGTTGAATCTGTTTAAAAACCAGACTATTTCCTCTGAAATCCTCATCATCGACTCATCTTCCTCAGACAACACCGTACAGATTGCCAAAACAAAAGGTGCAGAGGTTTATGAAATCTTCCGCTCAGACTTCAATCATGCCACCACTCGAAACCTCGTCCTCCAAAAAGAGGCGGATTTTTATCTTTTCATGACACAAGATGCTTTGCCATACGATGACAAACTTGTCGAAAATCTTCTCAAGCCGTTTGAAGATGAGGATGTCGTGGTCGGTTACGCCAGACAGATTCCTCATGAAGATGCCGATTTGATTGAAAAGTTTGCCAGAGAGACAAATTACCCACCTGTTCCTGTTGTCAAATCCAAAGAGAGTTTGAAAGAGATGGGGATCAAGACTTTCTTTTGTTCCAACTCTTGTGCGATCTATCGGGTTTCTTATTTTAAAGAAGCAGGAGGATTTACAGAGGGGCTTATCATGAACGAAGATATGGAGTTTGCGGCACGGGCTGTTTTGGATGGTAAAAAAGTGGCGTATGCGGCAGAGGCGAAGGTTTGGCATTCGCACCGATATACTGCGAAGGATATTTTTAAACGCTACTTCGATATCGGTATATTTTTCAAGACAAACGGATGGATACGAGAGGAGATTAACAAATATAGCTCAACGGAGTCAACCGGTGTCAAACAGGCAAAAAAGGAGTTGGCGTATCTGTTCAAAAATGCTCCTTTATCGATACCGAAATCGATTCTATTTTCTTTGACGAAGTTTGTTGCATATAAGCTTGGATATCACTATGAGCGTTTGCCGCTGCGTCTAGTTAAAAAGTTTTCTTTGCATCAAAACTTTCATAAAACCCGGTTGATACTAAAGAGTTCACTTTCGAAGAGGTAAGATTTATGTTATACTTATGTCTATGAAAAAGAGAACGATGGGTGGTCTTGATAAAAAAATATTGGAAAAGTTGTTAGCAAAAAGGGAAGATGTGGAGTTTGCCTATCTGTTTGGCTCATATGTATCCGGAGGGGTTAGCGATTATAGCGATGTCGATATCGCGATTTATGTAAAAGACGGGTATGATTCGTTTGAAACGGGTTTGGGTGTGCATCATATGCTTGAAGTGGCTTTGAAAAAAGAGATTGACTTGGTTGTGTTAAATGATGTGAAAAGCTATACGCTTTTAAAAGATATTTTGACACATGGTGTTGTACTCAAAGATAGCGAAAACCGATCTTTGTTTGAAGTGCGAAAACAGCATGAAATGATAGATTATTTTGATTTTAAGCAGAAAATAGATGCTTATTAGAATAGAAAATAAAATTAAAAGAATAAAGAGTGTTCATGCTCTGCTCGAAGAAATTGGTCAAGATTGTAAATAGAAATTTTTAACCGATAAGATTTATCGAGGAGCTTTGTTGCACTATTTGTATCTGATTGCCGATAGTTGTATTTTACTTGCTGAAATGGTGATAAAATACAAAAATCTTCCTGTCGCGGATAGTTATTATGCGAGTATCGATACACTTGGTGAGTATGGTGTTATTCCGGCAGATTTTGCGTATGATTTTGCAAAGATCGCCTCTTTTCGAAACTTTTTGGCGCATCACTACGAGAAGGTTGATTATGTGGTAGTGTGTGAAAAGAGTTTGAATAAGCTTGATGATATAAAATCCTATTTAGAGTTTATAAAAACAAATTTGCAACTTTCAAAACTTTCGTGAGAAAGGATAACGCTAAAGCGCTTATTTTCGAAGAGATTAAAAATCTGTTAAAAAATATTTTACTTAAAAACTTATCACTATATAAAAATTTTCATTCCTAAATCTCCTAAAAGCACCTTTTTGATATAGTTGCATAAAAAATATATACTTATCGGAAGAAAAAGTGCAATATACTCTACTTAAGCTAGTCATTTTTACTGTGTTACTATTTGTAAATGTTGTGACCGCGCTTTTGATTGCATATACTTTCATAGACGATCCTCAAAATCATTATCTTCTCAAATATATCTGGATGATACCCGTATATCTGCTTTTTTATACCTATTATAGGCTTCTTTCAAAACGAATGGTTATGTCGATGGAGTTTATGTATATAGAAAAAGCAAATTTTTTAGCTCTTATTGTCATCACTTTGATTATATTTGCTTCAAAAACATCGCTACATTATTCCAGAAGCGTCGTATTGTTGATTTTTGGATTGAATTTTTTGATGCCGATATGGGTTTATATATTAAAGAGATATTTTATGAAGTTTGATCGTTTTCGCGAAGATATCATGATTATCTGCGATAGAGCCGGAGAAGAAGATGTCAACAGCTGGTTTGTAAAAGATAATTCGTTTGGATTTAATGTCGCAAGTAAAATCGTCGTAGATGATTTGAGCGACGACGAGCTGCAAAAAAAGATCAAGTATCTTATAGATATGCACTATCATTACGCTGTTGTCGTATCTTTGGCGAACAAAGAGACAGATCAGGCTTTTGCTACGGTAAATTATGTTCTCCATCATGTAAGTCGAGTATATGTGCTTCCTAAAATTTCCAAACTTCCTTTGATAAATTCCGAATTTTTCAACTCTATAAACCACAAGGGTTTGGCGTTATATGTTAAAAATAAACTTCTTCATGAGGGCGAGAGAAACATCAAAGCCCTTTTTGATAAAGTTCTTTCCATAACTCTTTTTATTATCTTCTTACCTCTTTTATCGCTTTTATATCTGGTAGTATATTTTTCTTCAAACGGAGATCCCATATACAAGCAAAGGCGAGTCGGCAAAGACAACAAAAAGTTCAATATCTATAAATTTCGCACTATGAAAAAAAATGCGGATGAAATGCTTGAAGAGATACTCGAAAACAATCCCGTCATGAAAGCCGAATGGGAAAGAGAATTTAAGCTTCATGATGATCCGCGTATAACGCCTATCGGTAAATTTTTGCGAAAAACCTCTTTAGATGAATTACCGCAACTTTTTAATGTTTTTCAGGGCAAGATGTCGCTTGTCGGTCCTCGTCCGATCATCGAAGACGAGGTTGAAAAATATGGAGAGTATTTTAGATATTTTACAGCGGTAAAACCTGGTATTACCGGATTGTGGCAAGTAAGCGGGCGAAACGATATTTCATATGAAGAGAGAGTAAGGTTGGATGTTTGGTATGTGAGAAACTGGTCTATGGAGCTTGATATCATGATTTTGGTTAAGACCGCCGCGATAGTCTTAATGAGAAAAGGAAGTTACTAAATTTTACCTAAAACGAACCAAATAAATTGTACAATCTTTTCATGATACTTATGATAGATAATTATGACAGTTTTACTTACAATATAGTCCAGTATTGTCTGGA
>JALWKJ010000159.1 GCA_027081495.1 Campylobacterales bacterium
ATAAGCCTTCGTTTTTCAATTTTAAAAGATTTGGAGTTATCTTTTTTGAAATAAACTGATATCCAAGACTCTCTTGCAAAAAGATAACGAGATTTTTTCTCTTTTTTGTAGGAAAACGGCTTTTTGCGACTCTGGAAAAAATCGATGAGTCGTTTAAATCTTTTATCGGAATGTTGAGTTTTTCACTAACCCTTTTGATCGCTTCATCAAGCGGCATTTTGCCATATTTTTTGATCGCTTTTGACGAGTATTTTTTGTTTGCGTATATTGCGTATCCGACACTATAGAGTGAATTTTTCGTAACTTCGTTTACGATTCTATTAGTCGAGTACATCGCGTCGGATATATTTGCGGGTCTATGTCCCAAAGATGAGCGAATACCTATAAAAAGCAAAATCGCTAAAGGAAAAAACCACAATACCCGCTTAGATAAAGAGCTTTGAAGAATAGGCAAAAAACTCTTTTTGGTTATTTTCAAAAAATACCATGCAAAAAGAGCTATCATCCCAAAGGCTATGGACAAAGCGAGTTTGTAATCGGCTAAGATCATGCTAAAAACCTCTTTTGGATACTCCAGATACTCGACAAATTTAAAGTTGGGTCGTACATCGTATTGCGCAAAAAACGGAAATGTCGCATTTGCCATATAGATTAAAAAACCTATGATAAAAAGAAAATAGATTCTTAAAAATAAATTGCCGATTCTCGCGGCTTTTTGTGGCGTAAAACAGAGAATAAAAAGAGGTATGACAAGAAGCATGGAAGCGACGATCGTATCCATCTTCAGACCATATAAAAAGCTGAGCCAGTAGTTAATGTCGCTATTTGCGAATCTGTCGAAATTTAGCCAAAAGAGCAGAGCTCTTGTTACGGTAAATATAGATATCATCAAAAGATAGTATTTAAAAAGTTTTTTCGCTATTTGCATTTAAAAAGTTCCATAGGTTTTAAAAGATTATATAGCACAATCTATTAGATTTAGTGTAAATATAGAAAAAGAGCGCTCCGGCTCTTTTGTTTTTTGAGATTATTTTATCCCTTTTTGTTCCCAGTATTTTCTTATCATCTCTTTTGTTTGGTCGGGAAGAGGAACATATCCTAAATCTGTAGCTATCTTATCTCCGCTTTTGTAACAAAAATCGAAAAACTTCGTTACTTTTTTATTCGTGTCGCTTTTCTCTTTTGCAAGAAGTATAAATGTAGCCGCTACGATAGGGTATGATGTTTTTCCGTCAGGATAGGCGATAAGCGCGTAAAAGTCGTTGTCTGGCGTCCATTTTGCGTATTTTGCCGCATCTTGGAATGATTTTAGAGTAGGCAGTATATATTCGCCCTCTTTATTTTGTATTTGCGCGGCGTTTAATCCAAGTTCCTGTTTGTATGAATACTCGATATAGCCTATGGAATATTTTGTCTGCTCTATGTTTGCCGAAACTCCGGAGTTGCTTTTACCCGCTATGATATTCGCTTTCCAGTTCGGTTTTTTACTGGGCTTAAAAGTTTTGGAATCGAGTTTTGAAAGGTAATATGTAAAGTTATATGTAGTACCGGACTTATCCGCTCTAACCGCAACCGTGATCTTTTTATGAGGAAGGTTCAAGCCGCTGTTTTGCGAGGTTACGGCTTTATCGTCCCAGTATGAGATTTTTCCGCTGAATATTCCGGCGATAGCTTCTTGGCTGAGTTTCAATTCGCCGTCTTTAACGCCGGGTATATTGTACGCTAGTACGATACTTCCAATGACCGCCGGAAACATATATAGTTTGAATTTTTTCAATTTTTTGGGTTTTAGAGGTTTATCGCTTCCCGCAAAATCGACCATTCTTTTTTTGATAGATTTTATGCCGTCTCCCGAACCGGTAGGCGTATAGTTTACTTTTTCACCCGTTTTTGCGTTGTATTCTTGAATCCATGCTTTATATACGGGTCCTGGGAACGACGCTCCTCTTCCTTGAAGTTGCGCCGCGCTCAAAGATATCGCGGCTAATGATATCACCGTAAGCAGTGAGGCTAAAATTTTAAATCTCATATATTTCTCCTGAAAGTTTATTCGGGAGTAGTATATGCTATCTTGGTTACAAAACGGTTACACCTTTTTTATGTCGTAAATTCGGACAACTTCGTATCGAGATTATCTATTTGCGTGTAGAGATTCGCGACTTTTTTATCTATCTCATCAACGCTTCTTGCGTTTGATTTTGAGATGTCGCTTATTTTTTCACTCTGTTGCATACTATTTTGAGATTTTTTGACAATCTCAAGAAATTCGCCAAGAGAGCTGTTTGTATTTTGTGTGCTCTGTTTCATCAAGTTTACGGTTTCGCTGATAATCTTCTCTACATCTTCGGCCGCATTTGAAAGAGAGTGGATTATTTTGCTATTTGAATCCATCTGATGGCTCGATTCGATGATCTCTTGTACAATGACATTTATGGTAGAGTTTATTTGCGTTAACGAATTTTGAGTTTTTTCCGCCAGTTGTCTTACTTCATCGGCGACTACCGCGAAACCTCTGCCGTGTTCTCCCGCGCGGGCGGCTTCTATAGCGGCGTTTAACGCCAAAAGATTGGTTTGGTCGGCTATGTCGTTTATGGTTGTTAAAATTTCCTTAACTTGTTCGGTTTCATTTTTAAGTAAATTTAGTTTTGACGCGAGTTCGGATTCGAGTTTTGAGCTTTTGTGTATCTGCGAAGTTATTTTGAGTATTTCGCAACCCGCCGTATCTAGTTTTTGATTTACGAATTTTATATCTTCGTTCGTCGTTTGTATCTTTTGAGAAGATGATTCAAGCAGATTTTCGAGTTGTTTGTTTTCTTTCGCGTTTGCGGTTAAAATTTTCGATTCGTTGTGAACCCGATCTTTTATATCGCATGAGTTTTGAGCAAGCGTGTTTGCTATTTGTTTCGTATTTTGTGAACTCTCTTTCGCTTCGGCTATGGCGACTCGCACCTTTTCTATAAATCTATTTATATCGTTTGCCGCTTCGTAAAGATCGTTTTTGGGATCAAGTTCAATCTTTTTGGTGAGATTGCCGTCTCCTCGCGCTAACTCTTTGGCGATAGAGGAGAGCGTGTTTACGGAATTTGCTATAAATTTTCTGTTAGAGAGTATAAATGCTAAAAACGCTATAAAAACGATTGCGAAAATACCCATACTTATATAAAACTGGAACTTTTCTTTTTGTTTTAAATGGTTCTGTATATCTTTTTCAAAACTCATTAGCGCATTGTTTAACACTTCTCTTTTTTTCTTCTCTTTTACGCTATGAAGAATATCTTTTTTTTGAAATACCATCTGCGCATGTTTTGCCAAAACATGTAAAAGTTCCGAAAAAGCTCCGTCGTTTTGATAATTTTTGAGGTCGGATATTTTGGCGTTTATATCTGATATATTCGTCGCGGAGCTATTCATGAGAGTTTTTTCGAGGATGGAGGAGATAACTTCAAGAGCCTCTTTTTTCATCTCTTTTTGATTTTGGTTTATCTCTATTTCATCAAGCTGTCTGTTTAGATTTAAAAGATACGAAAGTGAGTTTCTTGCAACCGCATTTTGCGATTTGAAGTCATTTAAG
>JALWKJ010000160.1 GCA_027081495.1 Campylobacterales bacterium
TACGATAGCGGGAGGATTGAACGGTTGCAGAGAGCTGCCAAAAGACCCTAATCTTACCAAAGAGAAAAAGAGCTTTAATTATAACAGAGGTAAAAAAGTAAAGATAAAACTAGCCACTAGCTGGCCAGCAAATTTTCCCATCATGGGAGAGGGAGTCGAGAGATTTGCCGCAAGATTGACTCAAGTTAGTCAAGGAAGCATAGAAGTGAAAGTATTTGCAAAAAATGTTTTGGTTCCGGCGCTCGGAGTCTTTGACGCCACAAGCGCCGGAGCGATCGACGCCTATCACTCCGCCTCATACTACTACAAAGGTAAAAATGAAGCTTTTAACCTCTTTACGGGTTTTCCTTTTGGACCCACGGCTACCGAAATGAATGCTTGGTTTGACTGGGGAGACGGGATGAAGCTTTGGAGAGAGCTTTACGCAAAATACAATTTAGTCCCGTTCAAAGGCGGAAACACCGGAGTTCAGATGGGAGGATGGTTTAAAAAGGAGATCAAGTCTCTTGAAGATTTAAAAGGTTTAAAGATGAGAATTCCCGGTCTCGGCGGTGAAGTTTTCGCCAGGCTTGGCGTAAAACCCACTCTTCTTCCGGCAGGTGAGATATATGTCGCTTTGGAGAGAAATATGCTTGACGCCACGGAATGGCTTGGTCCATCTTTAGATACGAAAATGGGATTTCACAAAGTCGCGAAATACTATTATACCGGCTGGCATGAACCCTCAAGTTCTCTCAGCCTTGTCTTCAACAAAAAAAAGTTTGACAAACTCTCGGATGAACAAAAGCTCATGATAGAGATGGCTTCACAAGAGTTAAATACGACAATGAACAGCCAGTTTCAATATGAAAACGCCAAAGAGTTAAAAACGGTAAAAGAAGCAAATGTCAAAATCGCCTCTCTTCCGCAAGAAGTTTTAAAAGCCGCAAAAGAAGCTATGGCGGAAGTCGCCCGACAAAAATGCGAAAAGAGTAAAGATTTTAAAAAAGTATGGGAAAATATCAATTTATTTTTAAAACTAAACAAAGATTGGACAGACATAGGATTGAAAAGATATTTAGAGATAAGATAGATTCATTTTCTGACTAAAAATATCTCCCTTACTATGGACATTTTGCATAAATAATGGGTTTTTTGCTATTTATCTAAACGATTAAATCTTTTATCGCGCTATATGCGACGGTTGTCATATTTTTAATCTCATCTTTTGTTATTATATATGGAGGCATGAAGTAGATCACATTTCCTAATGGTCTTAGAAGCACGCCGTTTTTAAGGGCAAATTTATAAATCTCCAATCCAACTCTCTTTTTCGGATCATACCCTTTTAACTCAACGGCTGCGATAAAGCCTCTTTGTCTTACTTCGGCGACATTCGGAAGTTCTTTAAAAGGCTTTAAACACATCGACAAAAACTCTATTTTGGCTCTGTTTTTTTCTATAACGCTCTCTTTTTCAAAAATATCAAGCGTCGCGTTTGCGGCCGAACATGCTAAAGCATTTCCGGTATAACTATGAGAATCGAGAAACGACTTGCCCTCAAGATAATCGCAATAAAAAGCGTTATATATCTCATCGCTCATCATCACTACCGAAAGCGGCAGATAACCTCCCGTAATTCCCTTTGAAAGGCATAAAAAATCCGGTACGACCCCGGCGCTCGCACTCGCGAACATCTCTCCCGTTCTTCCAAATCCGACGGC
Source organism: Campylobacterales bacterium (assembly GCA_027081495.1). Lineage (GTDB taxonomy): Bacteria > Campylobacterota > Campylobacteria > Campylobacterales > QNZT01 > QNZT01. Next base: position 1,704 of record JALWKJ010000160.1, read on the forward strand.
TATTTCATCAGCTATCAAAAAGACATCATACTCGATACAGAGTTTTTTAAGATTTATTATATAACTTTTATCATACATAGCCATAGAACCGGCACACTGAACAAGCGGCTCGATAACAACGGCCGCGATTTTGCCTCTATACTTTTTAAAAAGCGTCTCCATAGATTCAAGCGCCGTCTCTTCACCAACAAGCGCCGGAGATTTCGCTTGAACGGTTTTTATCAAAATCTCATCATATATTTTTTTATAAAGCGCCACATCTCCGACGGCTAAAGCGCCCATCGTTTCTCCATGATATGAGTTTTCCAAAGAGATAAAAACATCTCTTATCTCATTTTGATTTTTATAGTATTGAAAACTCATCTTTAAAGCGATCTCTATTGCGCTTGAACCGTTATCGGCAAAAAAGAGTTTATCCAATCCCTTTGGGGTGATATCTACTAACCGTTCCGCAAGTTCTACCGCGCTTTTATGCGTAAAACCGGCAAAAATCACATGTTCTAAAGTTTCAAGCTGCTCTTTTATCTTTTTGTTTATATGCTCGTTTGAGTGTCCAAAAAGATTTACCCACCATGAGCTGATCGCATCGAGATAGCGGTTATCGTCAAAATCGTATAAATACGCACCCTTACCCGATTTTATGGGTATAAGAGGAAGCGTCTCGTAATCCTTCATTTGAGAACAAGGATGCCAAATTTTAGCAAAATCCCGTTCTCTAACGATTTTATTTGTTAACATGAGGCGTTTTTTAGCAAATTCTCGTCAAGTTTCAACTCTTCGTTATTCATGATTGCTATACCTCTATCTAAGACACTCTGCGCAATCTCTTTAGCCTCTTTCAAAGAGTGCATTTTACAGGTTCCGCATTGATAGATGTTTAACTCCGGTATATCGCTTTGACTTTTAACCTCAAGCACATCTCGCATCGCCCTCTTCCAAGCATGCGCGACTCTTTTTTCATCGGGAGTTCCCATGACACTCATATAAAATCCCGTTCGACACCCCATTGGGGATACATCTATGATTTCGACATCGTCGCTATTTAGATGCTCTCTTATAAATCCCGCAAAAAGATGCTCGAGAGTATGAGTCCCTTTTTCACTCATAATCTCTTTGTTCGGTTTGCAAAAACGAAGATCAAATACCGTTATCGTATCTAAACTCGGCGTTTTCATCGTTTTTGCAACTCTAACCGCGGGAGCGAACATCTTTGTGTGATCAACCATAAAACTATCGAGTAACGGCATAATAAAATCCTTTTTTTTAATATAAACTACGAAATCTATGACTCTCGTATGTACCCAAAATTCTTACATCATCGGCAAAAAACGCCAACTCCTCAAGAGCGAGCCTCATAGCCCTCGCCTCTATATGTCCGTCTATATCTACATGAAATTGACTTCCTTGCGTTAGATCGCTGCTCATGTAACTCTCGATTTTTAATAAATTTATTCCGTTTGTAGCAAAACCGCCAAGCGCCTTGTATAAAGAAGCGGGAATATTTCGCACCTGAAAAACCAAAGAAGTGATATAAGACGACTTCGGATCGTATTTGGGTACTTTTTTCTCGGAACTTAAAATAAAAAAACGAGTGGTATTTCCCGATATATCTTCGAAATTTTCCTTTAAAATCTTCAAATCGTAAATTTGAGCCGCAAGTTTCGACGCGATTGCGGATTTGCCGATATCGTTTAAAGAGGAGATCTCTTTGGCGGCGCCTGCGGTATCCAATTTAGCGATAGCTTTTAAATTTAATTTATTTATATTATTGTGGCATTGAGCTAACGCTTGAGGATGTGAAGCAACTGTTTTTATACTCTCTAGCGTA
>JALWKJ010000161.1 GCA_027081495.1 Campylobacterales bacterium
AATCATATTTTGAGTCGAGCTATAGTTTTGATCATCCGTCGCCAAAATCGCGATGGAGTAATTATTGTCATGATTTTTATCCGAACTCGCTTCAAAATCGGGTAAAAAATTTAAAAATAGCAATTTCCCCGTCGTTTTGTTGAGATCGAATCTCATTTTATCGTCACCGTCGATATTATATTTTACGGCGCCGTCGGCTTTTACATTAAAGTTTAGTTGTCTATTTTCAAGAATCGATATATTCGCGTCGGAAGTAAACTTCGGTCCGTCATCCGCCGTGTCGTTGGTTACTATAACCGTAATCGTTTGCGCAGCGGTCGCGTTTGAATCGCTTGTGCCGATTATTTCGACTATATATATATTATTTTTATCCGAATCTTTAGGATTTTCAAAATCGGGCGCATTCTTAAATATGAGCATGTTATCTGTCGTATTTATAACGAATTTATCTTTATCCTCTCCGCCGCTTACGGTAAATTTAATGTTTTTTGCGCCTGAGGCGACGATTTTTAAGACATCTTTTTTGTTTTCTTGAACGGTTTTACTGTTTTGGGATTCAAATTTAACAGTATCTTGAATTTTAGAATCGTTCAAGTCGTTATTATTTACGGAATTAGTCCCGCAAGCCGTTATAAATAGAACCAGCAGGGAAGAGTATGCAATAGAGCCGGTGAGTTTCATGAAGTTCCTTAATGTAGTATTTTAATATTGATATAATATCTATAATTAAATAAGATAAGAATAAATAAATTCTTGAAAAATTAAACTATTTTAATTTATTAAAACAAATTCGTAGTTTTTTGATTTTTTGACAAGTTAGGGGGATATATCGGCGTGGTGATAAGTAGTCAGTCGATCTTAAGCACGGTTAAAAAAGCTTCTTGGGGAAGTTGAACTTTTCCGATGGATTTCATCCTTTTTTTGCCCGCTTTTTGTTTTTCCAGGAGTTTCCTTTTTCTCGATATATCTCCCCCGTAACATTTTGCGGTAACATTTTTACCCATGGATTTAACGGTTTCCCTTGAGATGATTTTATTTCCGATGCTCGCTTGTATGGCTACTTCGAAAAGCTGTCTTGGAACAAGCTCTTTCATCTGCTTTACAAACTCTCTTCCTTTGCTCAAGGCTTTTGACTTTGGAACTATGATAGAGAGCGCATCTACCACTTCGCCGGCGACTCTGATATCGAGTTTCACGAGATCCCCTTCTTTATAACCGCTTGGCTCATAGTCGAAACTCGCGTATCCCTTCGTAGTGGATTTTAGTTTGTCGTAAAAATCCATAACTATTTCGTTCATAGGAATCGCATACTCAAGCAAAACGCGTTTTGGTGTGATATAGTCCATCTTTTCTTGAATGCCTCTTTTGTCGTTTACGAGAGTGATGACATTTCCTAAATACTCGCTAGGGGTTAAAATAGTGGCTTTTACATAAGGTTCAAGAATTTTGTCTATTTCATTTATGGGCGGAAGTTCGCTTGGATTGTGAATCTCGATTTCTGAGGCGTCGCTTTTTACGACTTTATAGATAACCGTCGGAGCGGTTGCGATGAGATCGAGTCCAAACTCTCTTTCAAGCCGCTCTTTGACAACTTCCATATGAAGCATTCCCAAAAAACCGACGCGAAAACCGAATCCCAACGCTACGGAAGTTTCAGGCTCGTACGAGATGCTGGCGTCGTTTAATCTTAATTTATCAAGCGCGTCTCTTAAATCTTCAAATTTATCGGTCTCTATTGGATACAATCCGGCAAAAACAAATGCCTTTGCCTCTTCAAATCCCTCTATCATTTGAGGCGTAGGGTTGTTTGCGTCGGTTATGGTGTCTCCGACTCTTACATCGCCGACATTTTTAAGTCCGAGTGAAACTATGCCTATCTCTCCGGTTTTTATGATTTGTGTTTTAGTCGGTTTTAGCGGATGGGGATATGTAAGAGACAGTACTTCATGTCGGTTATTCGTACCCATTACAAGTATGTTTTGCCCCTTTTTTATCTCGCCGTCATAGACTCGCACAAGCGCCAAAGCTCCAAGATAGTTGTCAAACCAACTATCGTAAATCAAAGCTTTAAGAGGAGCCTCTTTATCGCCGCTTGGAGGCGGAACGCGTTTTATAATCGCATCTAACAACTCCGTTATTCCGATTCCGGTTTTTGCGCTTGTCTCTACGGCGTCGGTGCAATCAAGTCCTATTGTATGTTCTATCTCCTCTTTTACGCGATCGCAATCGGCTGCGGGGAGATCGATTTTGTTTATAACGGGGATTAGCTCAAGATCATTTTCAAGTGCTATATAGACATTCGCTATGGTTTGAGCTTCGACTCCCTGACTCGCATCGACGATCAAAAGAGCGCCTTCGCTTGAAGCGAGAGATCGGCTGACTTCGTATGAAAAATCGACATGACCTGGCGTGTCGATAAGATTGAGTATGTATGTTTGTCCGTCTTTTTCGTAAGTCAACCTAACGCTTTGAGCTTTTATAGTAATTCCACGCTCTTTTTCTATATCCATAGTATCCATCATTTGGGAGCCCATCTGTCTATCGCTAACGGCTTTGCACTCTTGGATAAGACGATCGGCAAGTGTGCTTTTACCGTGGTCAATATGTGCGATTATAGAGAAATTACGAATATTTTTTTGCATCAAATAACCTTAGATAAAGAGTCCGTTTACGCTTTCATTGTGATAAATTCTTCGTATTACTTCACTAAAAAGGTGAGCGACCGATAAAACTTTTATTTTTTTAGACTCTTGTGTGAGAGGGATCGTATCCGTTACGACAAGTTCGTCAAGTTCTCCTTTTTCTATCCTCTCGTATGCGGGTCCGCTCAAAACCGGATGCGTGCAAAAAGCCATAGTCGAGTTGGCGCCGTTATCCTTTAACGCTTTCGCGGCTTTTACGATCGTTCCCGCGGTGTCTATCATGTCGTCTATGAGAATGACATCTTTTGATTTTACGCTTCCTATAATATTCATCACTTCGCTTTCATTCGCTTTTTCGCGCCTTTTGTCTATAATGATAATATCAAGGTCGAGTTGTTTCGCAAAACTTCTGGCTCTAGCGACTCCTCCGATGTCGGGACTGGCGATGATCGGATTTTTAAGGTTTTTTCTTTGGAGGTAATCTTTGAAAATAATAGAACCGTAGAGATTATCGACCGGAATATCGAAAAAGCCTTGAATTTGACCCGCATGCAGATCTACCGTTACAACGCGGTCGATTCCGGCGGTTTCAAAAAGATTTGCTACAAGTTTTGCGGTTATAGGCACTCTGGGCGCCGCTTTTCTATCTTGTCTGGCATATCCAAAGTATGGAACTATCGCGGTGATCGAATTTGCGGAACTTCTTCTAAGCGCGTCCGTCATGATTAAAAGCTCCATCAGATTCGCGTTTGCCGGAGCGCAAGTAGATTGGATAATAAAAACATCCCTTCCTCTTACGCTCTCGCTTATTTGTACATTTATCTCTCCGTCGCTAAAGCGGTTTATAGTCGCTTCCGAGAGCGGTATGGATAAATATTTCGCAACCGATTTTGAAAATTCCTGATTCGCGGTACCTGAAAAGAGTTTGTAACCCCTCATCTTTTGCGCCCCTATGTTTTTTTGTGTGATATTCTATTGAAATAACTCTGACAAAAGACTTAGCCGTGTTTAAAAGTCCCGTTTATAAAGAGATATGTTAATATATTTAGCGCGGTAATAGCGGTAATAAAAACAAAAAGGAATTTTATATGCAGATAAAAATGCAGCCTATGGGGGCATATCAAACAAACTGTTATATATTGAGTGTTGAAGGTAAAGATTTTATAATCGATCCCGGTATGAATGCGACATCTTGGGTAACAGAAAATGTCAAAAATCCAGTCGCCGTTTTAAACACTCACGGGCATTTTGATCATGTTTGGAGCAATCATGAGTTAAAAGAGAAGTTACAAGTTAAAATATACGCCCCCAAAGACGATATTTTTATGATTCAAAACGATCCTTTAGGTCAAGGAACGCCTCCTTGCAAAGTAGATTACGCGGTAGATCATGACGAAGAGGTCGAGATAGAAGGGATAAAGTTTCTTTTCAGACATTTTCCCGGACACACTCCGGGATGTTCGGTTATCGAAAGAGACGGGGTATGGTTTAGCGGCGATTTTTTATTTCGTCAATCTATAGGTAGATGGGATTTTCCGGCTTCAAGCGCGAAAGATATGGTTTTGAGTCTAAATAAAGTCTTGAAAATAAAAGATGATTTTACACTTTATCCCGGACACGGTCCATCGACTACTCTTAAATCCGAACAGAAAATGATTCCGTTTTGGATAAAAGAGGTTCAAAGCTCTATCTAAAAAGTATCGTTTTTAGAGGAATTTGTTGTCAATATTACTTTACTCCTTTTGAAAAAATGTTTCAAAAGTTAACGATATATCAATTTAAGTGCAAAAAAGCTCTACTTTAGTTTACATTCTTTAAAAATTACCTTAATATAGTATTTTAGATTAACTTAGTAAGGTAAAGCTTGAAAAATAAATTTATAATAACTGTTAGCGATATACATGGCGTTAAACAATATACATTGCATCAGATTATAAAAGTGTTTGTAGTATGGGTCGTTTTAGCGGTAGTTATAATATTCGCCATAGGCGCGCTGGTAGTGAATTCTTTAAGCGACGAAGTAGAAGATTTAAACACTTTGACTCAAGGTCTCGTTGAGACGAAAAAAGAGTTGGAGATGAAAAATACGGCGTTACAAACAGATATCCTAAGAAAAAGCGAAACTCTTGAATCTATGAACGAGCATCTTAGCGAGATAGAGAAAATCGTAGGTCTTGAGCCCGATATCGAGTCCGCTTTTGGAGATCGGGCAAACAGCGCAAAAAATAAAATGGTAGAAAAAGTTCAACAAACAAGACTTACGGTCGCGCAGCTTTCTATCTTGAATCGGAGCATACCCAACGGAAATCCTTTAAAAATATATAAAAAAATAACCGATAAATTCGGATATAGGATTCATCCCATTACCAAAAAAAGACAATTTCATGCCGGAATAGATTTAAGTGCGGCGAGTGGAACCGCTATTTACGCTCCCGCGGACGGTGTAGTCGAATCTGCGAAAGGAAAGGGTACTTATGGAAAGTATCTTCTTTTGGATCATCCGTTCGGATTTAAAACCGCTTACGGTCATTTAAGCCGTTTTGCCGTTAAAAAAGGAGATTATATTTCAAAAGGAGATATAATAGGCTATGTCGGAAATACCGGCAGAAGTACCGGACCGCATCTGCACTTTGAAATCAGGTATTTAAACAAATGGTTAAATCCTCAGAAGTTTTTAAATTGGTCGTCTTCCACTTATATAAATATCATGGCAACTCAAAGTGCTGTAAATTGGGTGGCGCTTATGAATCAAATAAAGTCTAGACTTCAAATACAGGCATTGAACAATATAAATCACACAAGGATAAGTTATGGCGCTTTTTAGATCAAATAAATCCGATAAGGAAAAAAGAGTTGAATCCGCTTCTATGAAAGAGACGGCAAAATCCGCGACAATCATTACAAAGGGTACGACGATTGTCGGAAATTTGGTGGGAAACGATTCCATACATATAGACGGAGATATAGAAGGAAGCATCAAAGTTGACAATATAGTCGTAATAGGCAAGAGCGGTGTCGTAAACGGAGATATAGAAGCTTTAAAGGTGATTTCAAGCGGAATCATAAACGGAAGTATAGAGTGTAATGATCTTGAGATTATGTCGTCCTCGAGTGTCGGATACAGGATATATGCTCAAAATGTATATGTTCATGGTAAGATTCAGGGCGATATGTTGTGCGATGAGTTGATCATAGAGCAAGGCGGCGTGGTTGAAGAGCGAGTTCAGGCAAAGAAAGTGGTTGTCAGCGGTTCACTGCATGGGGATGTCGCTTGTGAACTTTTGTCAACCAAGCAGACCGGTCTTGTCAAAGGAAGTATGTTTGTTAATAATATTTCAAATGAAGGAGGCAGGGTAGAGGGCGCTATAAGCCAGTATAAAGAGTTGTTGTCTCTTGCCGAAGATGAATCGCAACAAGAGAGTATCGGCATAGAAGATCAAAGCCCCGGCGCATAGTGCGGGTCATATTTCGGCGGTAAGTAAAAAAACGCCAAACGATCCGTGAGGTTTTTCAATCGTTGAGGTATGTGTTAAGGATATCTTCTTAAACCCGCTTTGTTTTACCAAGGCGGTAAACTCGTTTGTATTGAAGCCTTTGTGATAAACGCCCTTATTGTCGTCATGAAATGAACCGTCTTCGCTTACAAGATCCGCAAGAGCGATGAACCCGCCCGGTTTTAACAAAGATCGCAGTTTTTTTAAAAGTTCTTTTGTATTTTCTATATGATGAAGCGTCATTGAGGATATAATACCGTCAAATTTATTATCTATTTTATCTTTTGTGATGTCGGCATAAAGTATTTGGGTTTTGCATGCAAAATGATTTTGTTTGTTTTTAAAAACCTCCAACATAGATGCAGAGTTGTCAAGAGCGGTGATTTTTTCTACATATTCCGATAGAAAAAAACTCAAAAGCCCGGTTCCAGCTCCCATATCGAGCAGATGCATATTTTTATTTAATCGGATATTTTCGATGATTGCTTCAGCTATCTCTTTTGCGTTTTTAACACGAACGGATTTGCCGTCCCACGATTTTGATTTGTGTTCAAAAAGATCTTTTTTCAATGTATGTTTTCCCATAGTAAAGCTACTTCTATACCGCTTATATCGCTTCTTCTGGGTTTTATGTAAAAAGGCTCTATCTTAAAATTTTCAATATCGTAATTTTGTGTTATTTCATCTATCTCATCCATAAGCTCTTCGTTAAGCTCTTTAATCTCTTCTTCAATCTGATCGACTTTTTGTTGCGCTCTTTGTACATCGTCTTTTTGACGGTAGAGATTTCCCGCATTTTTTAGAGTCGATCCCGCTTTTGCCGTAGTGCTTCTTTTGATGGCGCTTCGTCCTAAAAAGGCGTCCAAAATCGTCATGCCAAAAGATAAAATCGTATTTGTCGTACTTGCGCTTACATCCGATTCCTCTTTTTGGAGTTTTTCTATTGCGCGCGTTAGTTTTTTTTCAAGAGAGTCTCTTTTCTTGGCAAATTTTTCTTTGAGATTTTCGATTTCTTGCTCTTTTTTGTCGCGGAGAGTCTCTTGAACTCTTACTTTAAAATCTTCTTCGCTTTCACCTTCAAAAGATTCCAGTTTTAGTTTTTGCACCCGATAGAGTATCAGTTTTTTTTCATGATAGAGATAGTTTGCAAACTCTTTTTCGAAAGATTTTAGATCTTTTTGTTTGGTTATAAAAGAGGGCAATCGGGCATATTCGCAATTGCCAAGAGGAGATAAATCGTATAGATCGAAATCGTCGTCATTTATTATCGGCTCTTGCCACAATATATTTTTTTGTCTCTCATTAAGCGGATATTTATAATAGAAATTCTCCTCTTTGTCGATCGCTCTTTTGGCATTGTAGTAGCGGATAGTCGCGTTTGCCAAAAGAGAGGGAGAATAAAGACACTCTTGCGACGCGCTATTTAGGTAATATTGTTCTATATCTTCGCTAAGAGGCGGCGGGGCGCTTTTTGTCGAAACGGTCGATGAAGGGATCGGTTTTTTTATATCCGGAGTCTTTTTTAACGCCTCTTTTTTCTCTTTCATAAGCATTTTTATTTGCGGTTTCGAGAGCGGTCCCGCAAGATAGCTTAAAACCCATCTTGTTCCAAATAAAGAGATGGCGTCCCTATGGGCGCTTTTTAATACAAAAGTCCTTTTTTTCAAATTTGAGAGAAGTTGCGTAATACTCTTTTTATCGAGGGCGTTTGGAGAACTTTTTACAAGACCGTCGATGACCCTGTTAATATCCTGCTTTGTTTGTAGTCGACCGATAAACCAAGAGCCGATATTCGAGAGACCTTTGTAGTCCAGATCGATCGGGTTTTGGGTTGAGAGAACCACTCCTATACCGTAAGCTCTCGCCTGTTTTAAAAGAAGAAGCATGGGGTTTTTTGAGGGAGGATTTGAAGTCGCCGGGAAAAAACCGAATATCTCGTCCATATAAAGCAGAGTTCTTAAGGTTCCCGTACCGCTTAAAGTCCTCATCCATGATATGTATCTATTTAGAAGCAGCGTTACAAAAAACATTCTTTCATTGTCGTTTAAGTGAGAGATGCTAAATATAGCCACCCTAGGTTTTGCGTCTTTCGTATAGAGCAGTTTTTGGATATCAAGAGATTCTCCTTTGATCCAGTTTTCAAAAGTCGGGCTTGCCAAAACATTGTTTAAAAGCATTGCGAGTTTAAGTCTTTCATTTTGAGGATAAAAACTCTTAAGGGGCAATACCCCTATCTTTTCAAACGGTGGATTTGCGACATGACCTATGAGCTCTTCAAGACTCAAAGAGATCCCTTTTTTCCAGAAGTATTTAAAAATAGTGCTCAAAAGAAGATACGGTTTACTGCTAAGCGGGTTTATATCCTCGCCGATAAGCGCTAAAATAGATGAAACCGTTGAGCCGAGCATATATACGAAAGTGTCCGGATCGTCTATAATATCAGAACTTGGAGCTTCAAAGCTACTCAAAACGCTAAGGCTTACACCCGCGGAACTACCCGGAGTGTAAATCGTAAAGTCGGCTCCGTTTTTATAGCGTTTTACTCTATCTCTGTCCTGATTCCAGCTTTTAATGCCTTCTTCCCATATAGCGGCCGTTTTTTTTGCAAAAGAGGGGATATCCATACCTTTTTTTTCAGCTTGCGCTCTATCTATCCACGGTTCAAACTTTTTTGGATCAAAATCATCAAATGCCAGCAGAAGATCTCCCATATCTCCTTTTGGGTCTATAACTATTGAGGGAATTTTATCCAGTACGGCCTCTTCGATCATGCAGACGCCTAAGCCCGTTTTTCCGCTTCCCGTCATTCCTATGATAGCGGCATGCGTAGTGAGGTTTTTATTTTTTATAAGTAGAAGATTATCCTCGTCTTCACCTGTTTGTATATTTTTTTCTCTACCTAGATAAAAGAGTCCCAGCTTTTCATAAGCCAAAGCGGCGTCCTTGCCCATGATACTTCTCCTTGGATTGTAAATTATCACCGATTATATCAAAGAAGAAGATAAAGTTTTATGGTATAAGCTCGTAATTTTAAATCTGGTTTATTATATATACAGTTATTTTAGATATAATCTCCCTTTTAGAAAACTTTGAAACAATAAAACAGGATAAAACATTGAGAAGTCATTATTGTACCCAATTGGATGAAAACGATATCGGCAAAGAGGTTGAGCTTTGCGGCTGGGCAAACGGTTACAGAGATCACGGAGGCGTTATCTTTATCGATCTTCGCGACAAGAGCGGTTTGATACAACTTGTTTGCGATCCGGCCGATAGTCCAAAAGCGCACAGCAAAGCAAATAGCGTTAGAGACGAATATGTTTTGATTGCAAAGGGAAAAGTGAGATTGCGTGGGCAGGGACTTGAAAATCAAAATCTTAAAACGGGAAAGATTGAAATCGTTGTTGAAGATTTAATCATCGAAAACAGAAGCGAAGCTCTTCCTTTTGTCATAAACGATACTAATGTCAAAGAAGAGATAAGACTCAAATACCGCTACCTTGATCTTCGCAAAAAGAGCTCATACGAAATTTTTAGACTCAGATCCAAAGCTACTATTGCCGCAAGAAACGCTCTTGACGCCAACGGTTTTTTGGAAGTAGAGACTCCTATCCTTACAAAATCGACACCTGAAGGCGCAAGGGATTATCTTGTTCCTAGTCGAGTGCATGGCGGAGAATTTTACGCGCTGCCCCAATCTCCTCAACTTTTCAAACAGCTTTTGATGGTGGGCGGATTTGACAGATATTTTCAAATAGCCAAATGTTTTAGGGATGAGGATTTACGAGCCGATCGTCAGCCGGAGTTTACGCAGATAGATTTAGAGATGAGTTTTGCAACACAAGAAGATGTTATAAAAGTTTCGGAAGATATGTTAAAAGCCGTTTTTTCCGCTTGCGGATATACGATAAATACTCCTTTTAATCGCATAACCTATAAAGAAGCTATGGAAAAATACGGCAGCGATAAACCCGATCTTAGATATGAACTCGCTATGGTAGATGTTATAGATATATTTGCGCGATGTAAAAATGAAATATTTTCAAATATTGCTAAAAATAGCCACTTAAATCGAATAAAAGCGCTAAAAGTTCCAAACGGCGATAATATATTTTCAAAAAGGCAGATGAAAAGTTTTGAGGATTATGTCAAAAAGTTCGGAGCGGGCGGCTTGGGATATTTTCAGATGAAAGAGGATGGATTAAAGGGACCTTTAGCGAAATTTTTTGATCCAAAAGATTTGGAAGAGATTGTAAAAGTTACCGATCTTCAAGTCGGAGACGCGGTTTTCTTCGGAGCGGGTGAGAAAAAGCTGGTACTTGATTATATGGGTCGTTTTAGAATCTACTTAGCCGAGTTGATGGATATTATTCCTGAAGATCGTTTCGAATTTGTTTGGGTTGTAGATTTTCCTATGTTTGAAGTGGAAGACGCTAAAGTAAAAGCGCTTCATCATCCGTTTACAATGCCCAAAGATTTAGATAAAGAGTATGTTGAAGAGATAGAATCGATCGCATACGATATAGTTCTTAACGGAGTAGAGCTTGGCGGCGGAAGCGTTCGTATCCACAAACCTGAAATACAAAAAGAGGTTTTCAAACTTTTGGGTATTAGCGATGAAGAGGCTAATGAGAAATTCGGTTTTCTGGTCGAAGCGCTCAAATACGGAGCGCCGCCGCATGCCGGGCTTGCGTTTGGACTTGATCGGTTGATCATGCTTTTGACTAAACGAAACTCTATCAGAGATGTCATAGCTTTTCCAAAAACTCAAAGCGCTCAATGCCTGCTTACCGAAGCTCCAAGTCCCGTTGGTAGAGAACAGTTAAAAGAGCTTAGTATCAGAGTCAAAGAGAGCATGAAAACACAGGAGAGATAACATGAAAAAACTTTTTTTGATTATAGGAGCGCCCGGCAGCGGGAAGACGACCGATGCACAGCTTATAGCCAAAAGGCACGAAAATATCACGCACTACTCCACCGGCGATATGTTTAGAGCGGAAGTCGCGAGCAAAAGCGAGAGGGGAGAGATCATAAAATCATATATTGACAATGGAAATCTTGTTCCCATAGATATAGTTATAGAGACTATCGTAAACGCTATCAAAAAAGCTCCTACGGATGTTGTCGTTATAGACGGTTATCCTAGAAGCGAAGAGCAGATGATAGAGCTTGATAAATATCTTCAAAAAGAAAATAGTGTTACTTTAGAGGCCGTTATCGAGGTGGAAGTTAGCGAAAAAACCGCAAGAGAGAGGGTGCTTGGCCGCGGTCGAGGAGCGGATGACAACAACGAAGTTTTTAACAATCGTATGAAAGTCTATTTAAAACCTTTAGAGAGTATAGAAAAGTTTTATAAAGAAAAAGGTCTTCTTGTAAAAATTGACGGTGAAGGCACAATCGACGAGATAGTTGAAAATATGGACGAATTTATACAGAGTAAAATATAAGGCATACTTTTATGATATAATATTCTCAAAGTAAAGAGAGGAGGATATTATGACGCTAAAACAATGGTACGATTCGATAGGAGATAAAGACTCTGTTTTTGATGTGGAAAATCCGCAGAAGTTTAAAGAAGCTACGGCTGCCATTTTGTGTAATATCCTGCATCTTGACAATTCAAAAAAAAGAGACGAATTAAAAGAATTTTGTACGATCGTAAGAGAATCCCTTTCTCTTGATGATCAAAAAGTCTCTAAAATTTTTGAAGACAAAAAGAGCCTTGATAAAAACATTTATAAACATACGCAAACTATAAAAGAGCAATTAAAAGACGACAAATACAAAATGCTTGAATTTATGAAGATGTTAAACCGATTTATCATGGTTGACGATTGCAAAGAAGAGGATTATTGCGTTTTTGAAAAAGTCAAAGAGATGTTGTTTAATCCGGACTATGCCGTAGAGTTGAGCAAATGAATATACTATTTTTTCATTTCTCTTAGTATAGCTTCTACTTTTTCCTGCGCGTCTTGAAAAGAGGGAGGCAGATCGTTTGGAATTTTTGGAGATTTTTTTATCTCCTCGCGTTCAAGCTTTTCAAGATTAAGAGATTTTATATTTGCCGGTTCTATTTGTTTTAACGATTTTGTCGGTTTTAAGGGCGGAGGGGATTTTTCGGATAAGGCGGTTTTATTTTGCTCTTCTTTTATGATCGATTGAGTGATTTGATCGGATATTGAAGAGTTTTGTTCGGTTGTTTTTATTATTTTCTCGATATCTTGGTTTTGATTGTTTTGGTCGTTTTTTTCATCCATCGCTTCGGATAAAGAAGGTTTTTTTATTTTATACTCTTTAGCTATATTTTGTTGATCTTTAGGATGTGAAATTTTCTGTTTCGCAAGGGCGATGAGTTTTGTCGTAAGCGTTTCGTCATCAACGATAATTTTTTTATGATCGGGGCTAAGTTGAATACTGTTGTTCATAAGATTGATTTCTCTGATTGCAAAAACGAGAAAAAGGATGATCAAGACATATTTCCACATAGCGTTCCTTCAATATATAGTAGGTTTCAATCTACATATCGTAAAATATGAAAAAAACTTTATATAAATATGAAAATAGAGTCTATTTTGCGACGGTGCAACTTTTTTAAGCAAGAGTTGCATAAAATATAATTAAATTTTAAGGAGATATAATGGATATAAATAAAATAAAGCCGGGATCAAACCCCGATAAAATAAACGCTCTTATAGAGATACCGAACAATTCGAATATAAAGTATGAAGTAGATAAAGAGAGCGGCGCGGTCGTGGTGGATAGAATTTTATACTCGGCGATGTATTATCCCGCAAATTACGGTTTTGTGCCGAATACTTTGGCGGATGACGGCGATCCGGCCGATATTTTGGTGATAAACGAAAACTCTTTTGCTCCCGGTTCGGTGATAGCTTGCAGACTTATCGGCGTGCTTGTGATGGAAGATGAAGCCGGTATGGATGAAAAATTGGTAGCCGTACCCGTTAGTAAGATAGATCCTACATACGATGGCGTACAAACTCTTGAAGATCTTCCCAAAGCTACTCTTGATAAAATTAAAAACTTTTTTGAAACATATAAAATGCTTGAACCGAACAAATGGGTAAAAGTTAAAGATTTTCAAAATAAAGAAGCCGCTCAAAAGATGCTTCAAAAAGCGATCGATGCATATAAAGGATAAAATTTATGAAAAAGTCGATTTTGCTGTTTTTACTGTTTGTAGCTTTTTTGTTGACGGGCTTTAAGATAAATAGCGATGAAAAATCGACTGTTTCGCAAAAAGTATCGATCGACAATCTTCTCGCGCTGAGTTGGCAAAACGCTTATTGTCAGACTCACCGAAAAAAAAGAGAGTGCAGGAATGTCAAACCTTCACACTATAGCGCTTCAAACTTTACCCTGCACGGTCTATGGCCGCAGCCTAGAAGCCGCCAAAACTGTAAAGGGAAAAGAAAAGTTTTTTTGCAAAAAGATTTATATAAAGAGCTTTTAGAGGTAATGCCGGCGGCAAAAAGCGGCTTGCAACATCATGAATGGAAAAAACACGGCACTTGTTACGGTAAAGATCAGCAAGAGTATTTTATCGATTCGATCTCTCTTGTAAAAAAGATTAACAATTCGCCCGTTAGAGATCTTTTTGCCGAAAACATCGGTAAAAAAGTGACAAAAGAGCGCTTAAATAGAGCCTTTGACAAAGCTTTTGGAAAAGGAAGCGGCAGAAAAGTCAAAATGATTTGTAAAAACGGATTAATTACGGAAATTTGGATAAATCTAAAAGGTGAAATCACTCCCAAAAGCGATATTAAAACTCTTTTAAAAAACGCAAAAAGAGCCGTAGGCGGTTGTAAAAGCGGAATTGTCGATGCCGCTGGTTTTTAAAGTTTTTATTTTGATAAATTGAGTCCTCTGAAAAATATGATTCTCGAACAACATCTACGGCGAGAGGGTTAAAATTTGGGATAAATTTTGGGGATCCGCCGTGAAGCCGTTTGAGAGAAGTATCATTTTTTAGGGGACTCAATTAATGTAAATTGATGGATTGACGATATTTCATATTGATAAACTA
>JALWKJ010000162.1 GCA_027081495.1 Campylobacterales bacterium
TATAAGTGGAGTATTATATCATTTTATATTAAAACTCGGCAAGAACGCTCTTTAAAGCTCCGCCTTTTATAAATACGCCGTTAAATATTTTACTTCTTCCTCTATCTTTTACAACGATTTTATAACTACCTTGTGAGAGTTTCAAGTGTGCGATACCCGTATTTCTCGATGAAAATGTATAAGCGTATCTGGATACGGAGCCTTGTTTATATACCTCAACCTTCACATATAACGGCTTACCGGCTTTTTTTGCGATAACATTCAGCGTGCCGATTTTAAATATAACTTTTTTTTGAATCGATTGACCTTTTGCAAGCCTTATGCGACCTAGATTTTTTTTCTGTTTTGAAGTACCCGTACGATATGTCGCTTTGAGAATATATGTTCCAGCCGGCAGTTTTACGGCTTTTGATCTTCCGGTATAAAAAGATTTCACCCGCTTTTTGTTTTGGTAAACCTCGATCCAAGCGGAAATAGGTTTGGAGTTGTCGTATGCCTTGACTCTAACAGAACCCATTGCGTTTGTCTCTTTGTACCCTCCTCCAAGAACCCTGTCGCTCATTCGCTCGCTTAAATCCTCTTTGAAAGTGGAAGGAGAGGGTTTTTTTTCGATAATTTTCGTAATAACGATTCTATCTTTTGCCTCGTCCTCATTTTCGATAATTTGAGGTTTTGGTTTGGGCAGGGGCTTTTTCACCTCGACAAGCTTTGTTTCAATCGGTTTTTGAATAACCGGCGGCTCTTTATAAAGCTGCTTTTTAATTTTTTGATTTGAGATATCCACGGGCGTTATATCCGGAATAATAATCTCATTTTCTTTTAATCTTCTTTGAAGAATCCACTCTTTTGGTTCTTCTTTATACACCGGCTTTGCTACGGGAGTGTTTAGATTGTCCAAAGGAGATAATCTATAAGGCTCTTTTATCTTTGGTCTATACTCCCCTGAAGCGATCTTTTTTTCAGACTCTTTTACGGTTTTTGGAATACTCTTGGCGACGGTATCGGAAAATTTCGGTTTTGAGATCTCATGGTTGTTTATATTTGATTGATGGCGCGCCATTTTTGAGATAAAAGAGGGAGATTTTATCTGCGGTTTTGAAACGCTCGCCGCCAAAGATACGCTATCTTGGATAATAGGAGGCTCTTTAATAGATCTTGGATTTGGCAATTTTATTTTTTTTGCTATAAGCTCGTTTTGCGACATCAGCTCTTTGGGAGGAGTTTTTATTTTTTTATTTTCATCATGATTTTTTGAAAAACTCTTTTTTTCTATTTTATTTTGTACATCTTTCTCTTTTTCGGGCAAAGTTCTTTTTACTATGGATTCATTCTTTTCATCGCTTTTTTTTACGGACGGTGAAGTTAAAGTCATTTTAATTTTTTCATACGCCTGTTGCAACTTTTTTGCAAAAAGTCCGATAAAATCCGGAGTTTGGGACTCTTTTTCCCGATTTTTTAAAGATTTGCCGCCGGTATTTGAAATCGAAATGTTTTGATCTTTATCTTGCAGCGGCGGCGTTGGGGTGCATTCATAAACATCTCCGTTTTCATCAAAACAGTACTCTTTCGTATCGACAGCAACTTTATCGTTTTTTCTTTTTGATATCTTTTTTGTTTTTCGCTCTTTTTCATTTGCCCGCAAAACTTTTTTAATCGATTTTGGAAGATCTTTAACAGACTGTGTAACATAGATAAAGTATCCTCTATTTACTTTAAGAAAAAGTTCATCTCCTTTATCGACGGGTTCGTTAAATACAAAGTAGATATCATCTTGTTGTTTTTTATTTTTAAAATAGATATTTTTACCGTTTCTCATAACTATGTCATAGTTCGCATCGCGGCTAAAACGATTTAGATCTATAGAAACACGAAAAGATTCACCCTGTTTTGGATGATATATGATCTTTTCGCCTTCTGAAATTTTTTTGACGGTTACGACCTGCGCGGCAAAAAGGAGTGCGTGAGAAAACAGTAACAAAATGAAAACGCTTCTTTTCAAAATCATACCTTAATTGTTATTTTTAGATATTATACATAATAAGTTTTATATTTTTATATATTATGCACAAATTCAGGTAAAATATCTTTAAGTTTTTGTAATTTATCTTCAACTATCAACAATTCTTCAATATCATGACTTAGTTTCTTAAAATCATACGGAGTTATTTTCGAAACGAGTATCGAGTCATACGAGGTCTTTTTGTCACTCTCGTCTATAAGCAGTTCTTCATACAGTTTCTCACCCTTTCTAAGCCCCGTAAATCTAATGCCCAAATCCTCTTTAGCGTAAATTTTCAACATTTTATTTGCCAAATCTACGATTTTTACCGGTTTGCCCATATCTAAAATGAAAAGCTCGTTTTTTTTAGCGATAGCGGCGGCTTGAAGAACAAGTTGACAAGCTTCCGGAATAAGCATGAAATATCTCGTAATATCGGGATGAGTTATCGTAAGCGGTCTGTTTTGAGATATCAATCTTTTAAATTTTGGAATAACGCTTCCGGAAGAGCCGAGCACATTTCCAAATCTAACGGCGGTTACGAGGGTGTTTTTGCTATCGATATTTTGCGCGTAGAGTTCGCAAACTCTTTTTGTCGCTCCCATGACATTCGTAGGGCGAACCGCTTTGTCGGTAGAGATAAGAACAAATTTTTTAACAAAATATTTTATGGATAGATCGATGCAATTTTTGGTTCCTATGATATTGTTTAAAATCGCTCCTTCTATATTTTCTTCACACAAAGGAACATGTTTATAAGCTGCCGCGTGAATTACGATATCGGGACGGTATTTTCGAAAAGTTTTTTCAAGAAGCTTTCTATCTACTACCGACTGCATCAAAGATACCGTTTTACAAAAAAGAATCTCTTCCGTAATTTTGTAAAGATTATACTCACTGTGATCAAGTAAAATAAGTTCTTTCGCCCCGCTTCTAGCGCACTGCCTTGCAATCTCGCTTCCTATACTTCCCCCGGCTCCCGTAATCATGACGACTTTATCTTCGATAAGAGCGTCTATCACTTTATGATCAAGATCTTTTGGACGGCGCGCAAGTAGATCTTCGATAGAAATATCTCTTAAATTCTCCTCTTTATCGCCAAGGAGCTTTGAGAGCTTGATATTTTCTATTCCAAGCTTTTTTAATCTTTCAAAAAGTCTATCCAAATCATCAGGGGAGTAATTTTTTGTTATGATGGCGCTTTGAATATCATGATCTTCTATCAGCTCTTCCAACTTATCAAAAGAGTGTACCTTTTTGTTTAAAAGATAAGTATTTATCATATGAGAGTCGTCATCGACTATCGCAACGGGAAAAAAATCTATATCGCCGCTTTTTGCGTTGCCGATAACTTGAAGCGCTTTTTGGTTTGCGCCGATGATGAGAGTAGCGTTTAACATATCTCCTTTGAAATCGGTAATAATTCGTTTTGAAAAACGAAGAGCCCCGATTAAAAAAAACGAAATCAAAAAGTCGATCAAAATAGCGCTTCTTGGAAAAACCCCGCCGTAACTAATC
>JALWKJ010000163.1 GCA_027081495.1 Campylobacterales bacterium
GTTTTTGCCAGCGTATAAACTTTTTGATTGTGGACAAATTCTACAACCGTTTTCGTTCCTAGCTTTTTGGAAAACGCTATGATCGCTTCGGCGATAGTTTTTGCGTTTTCGTCCGTATCGATATTTTTGATGATACTTCCGTCGATTTTAATAAAATCCGCATCGAGCATGAGTATTTGCGTAAAATTCGAGTAGCCGCTTCCAAAATCGTCTATCGCTATTTTTGCGCCGAAACTCTTTACTTTTTTTATAAATTTATTTATAGTCTCATAATCTTTTATCTCTTGCGATTCGGTTATTTCAAATATTATTTTGTTCGAGTGCGGATGAGATTTGAGTTTGTCAAATATAAGTCGGCTGATTTCGTTATCGACGATATCTTCCACCTCGATATTGATCGAAAATTCAAATTCCGGCAATTTTTTTGACTCGGCGAAAGTTTTATCAAGTATGATTTTTGTTATTTTTGTATAAAGTTTCGCTTTTTTAGCGATATCGAGAAAGAAAAAGGGAGTAAAAACTTCGTTGTTTTGATCTATCAATCTAACAAGAGATTCATATTTTGTAACGGTGTCGGTATCGTTGTCGATGATCGGTTGAAAATATGCCGTAATTCGATCGTTTTCTATAGCGGATTTTATTTTATTTACCCATGCGATATTGTTTGCATAGTGATCTTCTTTGCTCATTTCACTGTTATATATGAGAAACTTTTTATTTTGCGTTTTTGCGTTTTTTCTTGCGATATTCGTATAATTGGGCAGATTTTCAAAGTTTTTATCCGCTTCATACGATACCGCTCCCCCGCTTATCGTAACGCTAACGCAGTTTTGTTTATCGCAGTTTATCGTGTGCTTTTCTATATAATCGATTATCTCTTTAAACGCGCCGCTATATTGTTCAATACTTAATCCGTAGCTTTCAAAATAGAGTATAAATTCGTCCGTATGGAGTTTATACGGTTTACAGTTGGCGGCCGCGGCTATTTTTTTGATGATTTTTGCTACATGAATTAGCGTTTTATCTCCCGTTTTTGTACCGTAAAAATCGTTTAAACTGGCAAAATCATCGATATTTAAATAGAGCAATAGAGGATTTTTCGCATTTTTAAGGTCGTCAAGCAGTTGGCTTCTGTTTGGAAGAGAGGTTAAAAGATCGACTTTTTGTTTTTTTATCTCCTCTTTACTTTTTTCAAGTTCGGTTATGTCGTGTCTGACCGCGACATATTCCTGAATTTCGCCTTTGGAATTAAGTATCGGTATGATAGTGGCATCGACGATATAAGTCGCGCCGTCTTTTCGTCTGTTTTTTATTATCCCTTTCCAGATCTTTTTTGCTTTGATCGTTTTCCATAAACTTTTGAAAGTCTCTTTTGGCATATCCGGATGACGGACGATGTTATGAGGGTAGCCTACAAGCTCTTTTTTGCTATATCCCGAGAGTTCGCAAAACATTTTGTTTACATAAGTTATAACGCCTCTTTTGTCGGTTTTTGAGACGATACTCGACTGATCGATGGCGTTTTTGTATCCGTCCAAAAAGGCGATATTTTTGCTGAGTTGTTTACTCATATCGTTAAAAGCCTTGATCGCTTCGCCTATTTCGTCGTCCGCATCGGTTTTTAGATTTATATTTGTTTTGCCTTTTGCGATCATGTTCGAAGCGATTTTTAATTTTCTTAAATTTCCGGTAACCGAATAATAGAGCGCTCCAAAAAGATATGACGCGCTTATAAGAATAATCAAAAAACCTATAGCTAAAAATAAAAGTTTTTGCGATGATTGTCGCGCGGTGTTTTTTATTAGATCTTCATAAGCGAGTGATAATAAACGATAAAGTTTTATCTGTTGTTTGATCGCGTCTGAAGATTGATTGAAAAATTTTTTGCTTTCATATTGCGGTGTTTGGCTTAAGATCATATGATTGTTTACGATATTCAATATCTCTTCGAGTTTATGAAATACAAGCAGAGTCTCTTTGTGAATATTATGATAATTTGGCGTTTTTTTTAGGATGTGATTGTCTATGAGGGTCGATTCAATCGATTTTATCAGCGCATAAAGTGAAAGAAGTTTTTTTCTTTCATCCTGTGTGATACTTTTTTTTGCCAAAATACCTGTGCCCAAACCTCTTAGTTGTCCCGTAAACTCTTCGAGCATAAGGAGTTTCTCTTCCAGCATTTGCGAAAGATAATTGATTCTCATATCGTTAGTTGTGTTAAAAGATGTTTTTTGAGAGATTAAATTAAAAGTTTTTATGAGCAGTTTTATCGTATCGCTATGTTGTTCGAATATTTCGCTGCTTGAAACGCTCTGTTTAAAGTTGTTTAGTTTAATGAGTTCAAGATTTCCAAGAGCCTCTATAAAGTAATTGTTATATCTAAGAATATTTAGATGATCTTTGTCAAAATCTATAAGTTTGATCAATCTTTTATTTAAAATCTTTTCAGTTTCTTTAATTTGTTTTTTAAAGTTCTCTTCGCCGTTTAAAAATCCGAATGTCGCGCCTCTATGTATTTGGATAGATTGTATAATATCTTCGATCAGGTTTGCGTACTCTAAACCGGTTATTTGTTTATCGTATCTTTCAAGTTTTTCAAAGTAGTCTGAAAACAACTTGTTTGAGGGGGCTATCAACAATAAAAACAGAATAGAAATAGATAAAATCAATCTTGTTTTTAGAGGGAGTTTGTTTAAGATTAAACTTGCCGGTCGTAATATTTTATTAAAAAACATTTTTCCCCCTGGTCTGTCCCTGTCTGTTTAATATCGGATTAAATAAGAAAATATTTAAGATAATAATCTAAAATGATTATCTCAAGATTAGTATTTTACTTGCATGGCGCTTAAAATCGCTTTTATTTATTGTTAAGTACTCAGTAAAAATTTTTACACTTTTTGTTAGAATAATATCTTTTTAGAAGGTAAATATGATTTCAATAGACGATAAAGTTAATACCGGATATGATTTCGTTCGGCTTGAATCGATTCGAGAAAGATTGTGTGATCGTGAAGTCGAATTGATTTTAACTAACGATAAAGAGATAAAAGCTTTAAATGCCAAATACAGAAATATAGATAAAGCCACCGATGTTTTAAGTTTTCCGCTTCAAGATGTCGCGTTTATGCCTCTTGGAACGATTATTGTTAGTATCGATAAAGTAAAAGCAAAAGCAAAAGAACTAGGTCATGATGAAGAAGATGAATTGGCGCTTTTGTTTATACACGGACTTTTGCATCTGCTTGGATTCGATCATGAGAGCGACGAAGGCCAGATGCGACAAAGAGAGAGAGAAATTATTAAAGATTTCAGTCTTCCCGATAGTCTGATATTAAGGAATGAGTAGTGGAGTATATAATATTTTTGGTTTCTATGGCGGCGCTTATAAAAGGTGCGGATTTTGTAATAGAAGAGGCGGAAAAAATCGCTTTTCATTACAACATCTCGAGTTTTATAATCGGCGCCACGATTGTAGCGCTTGGAACGAGTCTGCCGGAGATGGCGGCTTCCGTTTTTGCAAGCGCGCACTCAAAAAGCGATCTAGCGGTTTCAAATGTCATAGGCAGTAATATTTTCAATATAGCTCTAGTTTTGGGCGTGGTCTTTTTCATAGCCAAAAAGATGGAACCTATAAGAGATATGTTTGCGGACGACAGTTCCTGGGCGCTTTTTCCTATACTTATTTTTTTGGTTGTCGGATTTGACGGTGAAATTTCCAGATTTGAAGGCTTTATTTATATTCTCATGATGGGCGCTTATGTGATGTTTTTATTTAACAACGCTTCGGATGTTTTAATCGGCGAAGTTGACGAAGAGTTAAAAAAAGAGCCTTTTGATTGGAAAAGTACCGCTATGCTTCTTGGCGGCGGATTTGTGCTTGTCATCGCCGGAGCGAATTTTGCCATACAAAGCGCCTCGCAAATCGCTAGAAATTTTGGAGTGAGCGAATGGATAATAGGACTTCTTCTTGTAGCGCTTGGAACGAGTCTGCCGGAATTGGTTGTCAGTATTCGCGCGGCGAAAAAGAAAAATGCCGACATGATAATAGGCAACATTATAGGAAGCAATGTCGCGAATTTTACGATGGTTTTGGGAGCGGCGGCGATGGTGAATCCTTTGAAAGTCGATTTTAACGAAAATGCTTTTGATATCATGACGGCGCTCATCCTTACCGTTATGCTGGTATTCGTAACGGCAAATAAATTATACAATCGTTCAACCGGAATTGTTTTTTTGCTGATGCTGATTTTAGTGTTAAATAACAGTTTCGTCGCGTTTGTAAATTGAATTTTATGAAAAAGATTCTCTTTTTCCTCTTTATTTTATATTTGGATCTTTTTAGCTCGCAGGTAGTGCCCGGCGATGAGTATATAAGCGCGAAAGATAAAAAAATAGATCTGATTGTCGCTGGTGAATATGAAAAATTAGCGCCTAAAATTTTTGGATTTGAAAAAAAAGTTTTTGAAAAATATGAAAAGCTCTTCGGATATATGCTTGACGATAAACTCTATTTGATTTTCGCTTCTTCTAACAATCAAATATCAAATGCCTTTTCTACGCAGTTTCCTTTAAATATGCAAGTTGATTATATCGGCGGTAGTCTGATGAGCGACTATTTTTCGACGACTTCATGGTTTAAAACTATACTATCTCACGAGAGCGCTCACAATTTTCAACTAAACGCAAAAAAAAATCCAATTTCGGCTTTTTTGCATAAAATAGTTAAAAATACGCCATATACTTCACTTCTGTTTATACCGGTTTTTCCTGTGCCGAATATTTTCGAATCCTCTTTCATACTTGAAGGAAACGCGGTTTTAAACGAGTCTCTCTTTGCAAACGGCGGAAGGCTTTACAGCGGAGAGGCTTTGGCGATGAGCGTTTTGCAGGCGAAAGCGGGCTATATAACGCCCCAAAGAGTATATAACGATCATCTATTTTTTCCTTACAAAACGCATCATTACATAGTGGGAGGATTTTTTCAACTCTTTTTGGCGCAAAAATACGGTTTAAAAAAGACGAATCGTTATTTTTTGGCATACTCCGATCAATGGCTTCCGTTTTTTACAAACTCCGTATTTAAAACTCATTTTGGTAAAAATTTCGAAGAAGAGTTAAAAGAGTACAATCAATGGCTTTTGAAAAAAGGCGAAAGTTTTATTCCCACACAAGCTAAAAAAATCGTTTCTTCAAAATCCGCTATTTCGTTAAGCAGCGATAAAAAAGAGATATTTTTTCTAATAACCGATAAAAAAAGCGCTCCAAAACTTGTTCGTTTCGATAAAAAAAGTGGATCTTTTAGTTTTGAATCGGGCGATTATCTTTTTGGAAAAGTGTTTAAAATAGATGGAAAATTTTATACGAGAAGTTACGCCAAAACAAAAAGAGACAAAATTGAAATAGCGCTTTTTGACGAAAATGGCGTTGTTAAAAAAAATAGCGGGGGAAAAGTTTTACAAGATATACTTTCAGATAAAAAGGAGCTCTATTTTGCCGTAAAAAGCTCGTTTGACGAGCCAAAACTTTATAAAGACGGCAAATATCTTTATAAAGTGAACTCTAGCGTTATAACCGATAGCGGCGAAGATATATACTATTTTAGGCAAAAGGGTAAAAAGCGCACTCTTTATAAGAACGAAAAAGCTCTGTTTTCATTTAACGGATACTACTCAAAAGCGGTTGACATCGATTCAAAAAAGAGGGTTTTATTTATTTCAAACTCATCAAGCGGTACGACTCTTTATAGATATGATCCAAATTCAGGCATACAAAGAGTTTTAGATTCGGATGATGTGATAGACGCGAAATTGATCGATGATGAAAATTTGCTTGTAGAAGTTATAAGAGCGGATGAAATAGAGATGCTTCAAACAAATATTTCGCCAAAAAATCAAAGTCCGTTTGAAGTAAGCTATTTTTTTGAATCGGAAGATAACAAAAGTATTGAGATGAAAACTTATAAAACTCATAAATACAAACCTATAAAAAATCTCCGCTACAGCTCTTTAAATCAATTTGTGGAATTAAATGAAAACAATGAGATCGATTTTAATCTAAGAGCGACTTTCGCCGATCCTCTTGAGCAAAACTACTTCTCGCTTTTTCTCTCAAGGTTAAATAATAAAACGATCATGGGAACCGGTTATTTAAATGAACAAAATCTCGCAAATTTTTATATAGATTTATATACCGTTTTAGAAGAGGAAAAAAGCGTCAAAAGCAGGGGAGTCGGGTTTAACGGATATCTTAAATATCCCCTCTATAAAAATGTATATAAAAGCGCTGACTTTAAAATAGGTTATCATCTTGATTCTAACAAAGAGGAGAGATCGCCGCTTAGTATCGCGCTTTCGTTTTCCGATACAAAACGCTTTGGTTATAGTTTTTATCCAAACGACAAAAACGCTTTAAAGATATATGGCGTAAACGATAGAGAAGATTATATTTTCGGTGCGAAATATAATTTCTCAAAAGGTTTTGCTAGAGAAATTTTTTTAAAAGCGCTCTTTGAATACTCTAAAAGCGATTTGAAAGATCTTGATGCGAAAAAGAGCAGGGGAGTTTGGGTAGATGACGCTAAAATAAGCGGTATCGACGATCCATCCCGTATCGTTATGGGAAGTTTAGTTAACGACATCTATGTAAAAGATGTTTTAAAATGCGGAGTCGGCATATCGAAAGTTTTTAACGCTAGCGCTTATTTTTATTCATTTCCGCTCTCGTTGCGCCGCGAAGCTCTCTATACGAAGTATAGCTACTATAATCTAGGCGTTAAAAACGGTAGATTAAATATAGACGAATATACTCTAGGACTAACCCTTGAGCTGCTTTTAATGCATAAATCGGCGGTAAATGTCGATTTTGAATTTTTATTTAACGACGATTACTCGCCCGTAAATCGTTTTAAAATGATCATAGACGCCTCTTTTTAATCCAGTGTCGGCACGGTTTTAAGAGTTTTGTTTTTGTCTAAAGAGTCTAAAAACCACTCGTTTTTGACAAATTTTTTATCTATATATCCTATCTTGACGAGTTTATTATATATTTTTGAGACTATCTCTCCCGCGGCCGCTCCGCCGTGTCCGCCGTGCTCGATTAAAACTGTGACGACATACTTCGGATCTTCATACGGTGCAAATGTTGTAAACCAGGCATGCGATTTTTGGTAAAATTTCAGTTCGTTTTCACTCATGCGCTCTTTTTCTTGCTGCGGAATGCCTATGACTTGTGAAGTTCCCGTTTTACCCGCCATCGTAACGGCGGAAATATTATATTTATAAGCCGTACCGAAAGGTCGATTACATACTTCAAACATACTCTCTCGTATATACGGTAACTCTTTTTTTTCAAAATCGTTAAAAATCTCTTTCGTTTCGAACTTTATCGTTTTTTCATCTACTTTTTTTAAAAAGTGAGGTACGGGCTCCTTTCCCGTAGCGACGCTTGCCGTAAAAAGCGCTATTTGTATGGGAGTTACCAAAAAGTTTCCTTGACCGATGACGGTGTTTAGAGTCTCTCCTTTATACCATGATTGACCGAATTTTTCTACTTTCCAGTTTCGATTAGGAACCGTGCCTATAAATTCACCCGGTAAGTCTATTCCGGTTTTTTTTTCAAAGCCGTATCGTTTTAAATCAGTCGCTATTTTATCTATGCCTACCCTTAGACCTCCTTTGTAAAAATATACATCGCAACTCTCTTTAATCGCTTTTTTCATATCCGTAAGCCCATGTCCTTTTTGTTTCCAGCAGCGAAATTTTCTTTTTCCCACTTCCATTTCTCCAGTACACAAAAATTCTTCATTTTTGTCGATGAGCCGTGAATTTAAAAAACTAAGAGCTACCGCCGGCTTTGTCGCGGAACCTGGCGGATAAAGCCCTCTAGTAAATTTGTTTGTAAAGGGGTGATCGAGATTGTTTATCATCTCGTTCCACTCTTTATGACTGATTCCTTCTACAAAATGATTTATATTGTATGTAGGATAACTTCCGGCCGCCAAAATAGCGCCGTTTTTCGCATTCATGACGATTACGGCGCCGCTTTTGCCTTTAAAAAGAGATTCTATATATTTTTGAACTCTCATATCGATCGTTAGAGTTATGTTTTTACTCTTAGGTCTTGATTCAAAAAGCGCTTCAATCGGTTTATTTGAAGCCGTGACTTTTAAAATTCGTTTGCCGGGCTCGCCTTCCAGAATCTTGTTATACTGTTTCTCAATGCCGATTTTTCCCGCGACGGATGTCATTTTGACTACTTCGTCCTCTTTGATATCCCGTTCATTCGCTTTTGAAACATAACCGACAATATGAGAAACGGTTGTAGCATTCGGGTAAAAACGCTTTGAGGAAGGCTTTATAACTATATCTTCATATTTTGCAAGCTTGACGATATGTAAAATCATTTCATCATACGGAATAAAGGATACCAGTTTTATCGGCTTATGGTTATATGGACTGTCGTTTTTTAGATATTTGGATTTTAATTTTTCTATATTTAGTTTAGGAAAGTAGCTTTTTATAATTTTTAGATTTTCGTTTAACGCGACTTTTTTCTTTCTTGAAAGATGCGCTTTTAATGAGATGCTAAATCCCAGTTTGCTTACGGCTAAAAGAGTATTGTTTATATCTCTTATCTCTCCTCTGTTTGGAAGAAGATACTCCGTTTTGATAACATTCTGCAATGCCAGCTCTTCATAATATCTGTTTGACTTTATGCTAAGGTAGTAAAGTCTTGAGATTAGGATTATCCAAAAAAGTCCAAATAAAACAAGAATTATTTTTATGCGCGTTTTCATAAAAAGAGCACTACTATTATAATATCGGTAATTATATACGCAAGATATGTGAAATTCATTTCAAAAGGGTGGAGATTAAACACTAAAGCGAGAAATTGATTTAAAATGTAGTATCCGACATATGCGTATATAACAAAAATAATTTTTAGACAAATATTGCATTCAACAGACTCCTCGAGCGATTTCTCGATAAAATAACGATATATAAGCGCTAGCAAAATAAACGAAAAAAGTATGGTGCTGCGGTCAATCTCAAAATAGATCGTATAACAAAAAAAGAGCAAAAGATAAAGATAATTCTCTTTGATATCTCTATTTTTTATCCAGTAGTAAAATCCTACGCCAAGAAGAGGCGTAAGATATGGGTAGATCGTACCTAGACTCTCATACGCTAGAGCTACTACAAAGAGTAGAACGGCTATAAGATATTTATAATTAAAGCGACTTCGTCGCATATCGGAAAGTGTTTGCATTTTACGCAGTCAGCCCAGATTTTATGTTCGGGTAGAGACTCTTTTGGAATCTCTTTAAAGCCAAGTTTTTCAAAAAAAACCTTTTCATATGTGAGGGTGAAAACTTTTTGAACCCCGAGTTCTTTTGCCTCTTTGACGCACCTTTGAACGATATGGCGACCGATTTTTTTGCCTCTGTGTCTTTCATCGACGATGAGGCTTCTAACTTCGGCTAGAGTATCCGTATGAATGTGAAGCGCGCCGAAACCTACTACTGAATTTTTAGATTTCGCCAAGGTGTATGATCGGATATTCGTAGCTATTTCGTCATCGTTTCTAAAGAGAATTTTTCCCGATTTTATTTCGGGCAGTACCAGTTGCTGCATCTGCTTGATATCGCTAAGATGAGGTTTTAGATAATAAATTTCACTCATTTTTCGCATCTTTTAAAAAAGAGTTTTTCAAAAATTTTATTTAGTGCAAGATCGATACCGCTTTTTTTTAAATTCGAAATTAAAAGCGCGTTTGGATAATCTTTTTTTAGCACCGATTTTCCCTTTTGGTTTAATTTGTCGGCTTTTGTAAAGATAGTTAAAATCTCTTGATCGGCTCTTTTTATTGAGTCAAGATAGCTTTTAACTTCTTCGTCTATGACCATGTTTGGATGTCTTGAGTCTTTTAGAAGTATAAAAAGACGAATGGAAGTTCTTTTTGTTATAAATTCATTAAGACTTTTTTGCCATATCTTTTTTTCGCTTTTTGAGACTTTTGCATATCCAAATCCGGGTAGATCGACGATTCTTGCAAAAAATTTCTCTTTATCACAGTCAAAAGTTATGTCAAAAAAATTTATGAGTCTAGTTTTTCCTGGAGTTGAAGAGCTTTTAGCGAGATTTTTTCTATTTGTTAGGGCGTTTATAAAACTACTTTTACCGACATTGCTTCTGCCGATTATCGCTATTTCGCTTAGATCTTCAGGCAAAGCTTGTGAAATATTTTGAGCCGAGACGATAAATTCGCAATTAGTTATTTTTAACATCTATTCCTCATCGACGGTAAATGTAAACTTGACCGGGCGATTTTTTTTACCCGTAATAATCGATTTGCCGCTGATTCTGTCTATGACTATTTTTTCTCCTTGAAGGACTTTATTCGAAAGCTTCTCTTTTATCAAAACGGAGCCTGACGCGATATACCTTTTTTTGGATGGATCATAGACGATTTTACGAGCGCTGCCCGCAAAATTTTGCGTTGCGGTATGAATTTGAAATTTAACTCCGCCGGTTAGAGTATATTTTAGAGGTTTATTGGATTTGTTGAATTCTATAACGAGTTTATTAGCCTTTATGTCATCGTTGCCTTTTTGGATATGTACATGACCTTTTAAAATAGATATTTTTTTATTTTCATACGCTTCGAAATTATCGGCTGTAACGGTTATTTTTTCCGCAAGAAGCAGCTTGGTAAAAAGAAGAAAGATCGCCAGGTATTTCACTTATACTATTTTTCCTCTATATTGACGACGATATTTTTAGCTTTGATGTATCGCTCTTTAGTGTTATAGACAAAATAACTCCCTTTTGCATCCAGATTTTCTTGTTTCATGATAAAAGGGGCGTCGGATATCGCCGTGCCTTTTGTGGTATTATACACTAAATCGTCGGTTTTTAGAAGGGTGGAATCGTTTGATTCGTAAACTACATTTTTTTTCAGATAAAATGTATCGTTTTGATGCATAGCTTCGTCCGCTTTTATCGTATCGGCTCTTTTATCGAAAATTAGATGACTATCTATATCGTAAAGCATGATTTTATCTTTATAATTTAACGCGTATGAAGCTTTTAGCGTGGATTTTATACCCTCTTTTGTTAAAACAAAAGCGTTTATATTTTCAAATGTAATATCGCTAAAATCGATATTTTGTTTTTTGATTTCAAGAGTTATAGGCTTATGCGTACTTAGATAGGCGATTTCAAGTATAAAAAGCAACAATCCTATCGCAAATATTTTTATAGCCATAGTTTTAAAAACTCCTCTTTTAGATTCTCTTCATCGATTAGAATCTCTATCATCTCTCTTACGGCTCCCTTTCCTCCGTTTTTTGTTAAAATAGAATCTACGCTCTCTTTTATAAATAAAGCCGCGTCTTTTGGACAAAATGATCTTTTTGCGACCTTTAACATTTGATAATCGTTTAGATCGTCTCCTATAACGGCGATGTTTTCAAGTTCAAGATTTTCTTTTTGTAAAATTTCAAGAAGTTTTTGTTTTTTATCTTTGACTCCTTGA
The DNA here is from genome assembly GCA_027081495.1 of Campylobacterales bacterium. Taxonomy (GTDB): domain Bacteria; phylum Campylobacterota; class Campylobacteria; order Campylobacterales; family QNZT01; genus QNZT01. The sequence continues at coordinate 11,536 of JALWKJ010000163.1, forward strand.
TAGATATGGTAAATGCCGAGTTCATTTGCCCTTCTTTGAACGATTTTCGATTTTCTACCGGTTATGATAGCCGCATTTTTACCGAGCTTTATCCAAGATGCTATCCCAAGTCCGTCTTTTACATCAAACGCTTTTATCTCATTGTCGTTTTGAGTATAGATAATTCGTCCATCCGTTAAACAGCCGTCAACATCAAGCACTATAAGTTCAATCAAAGTACCCCTTTTGTGCTGGGAACGCCGCAATGCTCATTTTTAACAAGAGCTCGTCTTAACGCCACCGCAAACGATTTAAAAAGCGCTTCCGCTATATGATGGCTGTTTTTTCCTCTTTGCGCGACTATATGAGCGCTTATACCGGCATTAAAACATAAAGCTCTGAAAAACTCTTCTATTAGTTCGGTATCGAATTCACCGATTTTATCTTTGAGTTTTGCTTCAAAATGCAGATATGGACGGTTTGAAAGATCAAGTGTCGTAGTTACGCAAGCCTCATCCATAACAACGCTCGCTTCGCCGAATCGCTCGATATTTTTAATCGGATATATCTCTTCATAAAGAGCTTTTCCAAGAACGATTGCGCTATCTTCGACACTATGGTGAAAATCTATATGTCTGTCTCCCTCGCACTCAAGCTTTAGATTAAAATTTGCATGTTTTCCAAAAGCTTCAAGCATATGGTCAAAAAATCCTATATCGGTAGCGATAGAGTTTTTCCCCTCGCCGTATATCTCAAGCGAGACGGCGATTTTTGTCTCTTTCGTTTCTCTTTTGATTGTCGTCAAATCAATTCCTTATAACAAACGCGTCTTTAAAGCCGTATTTTCGTATATGTTCTTTTGCCTTTTCTTTTGTATCGAAACCTGATATCAAGATAGTATATATCGATGAATCGGCGATTTTTTTTGTTTTTATGACTATTTGATGTTTTAAGTTGACATTATAGCATTTTCTTTTAAAGTCAAGCGCTTTTGCTCGATCCGAGAATGAGGCTATTTGGACGGCGAACTTTTTTTTAATGGAAATTTGCGGTTGTTTTTTTGTCGAAAAATCAAATCTCTTTTTTGGCGGGGAAACGATCGGTTTGTGGGCGTACTTATTGGCTTTTTGATCAAAACCGATTATTTCAAGCTCGACTTTCGCCGTTCCGTGTTTTAAAACACCGATCTCTTTTGCGGCTATATAAGATAGATCGATTATTCGGTTTTTTACAAACGGTCCTCTGTCGTTGATTCTTACGATCGTACTGAGATTGTTTTGTAGATTCGTGACTTTTACTCTCGTATTTATCGGCAGCGTCTTATGCGCGGCCGTATATGTGTACATATCGTAATATTCGCCGTTTGAAGTCCGCAGACCGTGAAAATTGGGACCGTACCAGCTTGCAACGCCTCTAAATTTTTGTCCGATAAAAACCGTTTTAGGTATATATTTTGTACCGTTGACGCTGTAGGGTCGCATTGTGGCTTTATACATGATATCACTATTTATCGGCTCTTGAACGGTTTTATAATTTACTGGGGCGTATCCGTAGCCGGTCGGTACAAATGGATTAGAAAAACCGCAGCCTTGAAAAAAAGAGCTAATGAAAAAGAGATTAATTAACAACGCGGGGAGTCTGTTTTTGTATGGTCTTGGAATTTTGTTGTTTGCTGGCGTTTGCTTCATATGATTTTTTTTCCATAGGGTTTTTGGATTGAGTCTTGTCCGTCATGATGATAGCATTACCATCTTTTAGATTTTCTTTCATATCGTTTTTAAATTTGACCGCGTATTTTTTTATCGTTATATCAAGAGCGTCTTTACTTCTGTTTGTCTCTTTCGTTAAAGCTTTTGTAGCAAATTTAATCGGTTTACTATTTTTCGTGCTATTTATCTCAACATCTTTTACGACGACTATTTTCATGCCTTTTTGTAGATTGTCCGGTATGTTTGGATTTAACTCTTTTAAAGTCGATATTTTATTATTGAATTTCAAACTTATTTCGTAAAGAGAGAGATTCTCTTCGAGTTTATATAAATATGTTCTATTTTTTATAATTTTTGCTTTTTTTATCTCTTCTTGTCTTTTGTGGTCGGGATCTTTTCCAAGCAGGGTCAGGCGAGTTCCTATTTTAAGTATTTTTTTTAGATGGGGGTTTAGTATTTTGATCGTATTCATTTTTATATTGAATCGTTTGCTGATCTGAAAGAGAGTATCGTTCTCTTTTACTATGTAGGTAAATGTCTCTTTACTGGATTTTATCGCCTCTTTCGCCTCTTTTGCCAAATCATCTGGCAGATAGATATAAAAAATTTTTTTGTTCGGAGGAAGTCTGTTCTTTATTAGATGAGGGTTGCACGCTTTTATCTTTTTCAAAGGCACTTTGATTTTGAGCGAGATAGAATATAGACTCTCTCCTCCTTTAAAAAATAGTTTTTCCAATTTTTTGTTGCTGCAAAATCCATATAGATGATTATAGTCGTTTTGTTCTATTATATTTTTATCTTGAGCTAAAAGAGCTGCTACCAATATGCGGCGGATATAGTCTCTTGTCTCTTTTGGAAGATACTCTTTTTTGCGATTTAAAAGAGTAGAAAGATCGTCCGTACCGGCTTTTTTTATGGCTTTGGAGAGCCTTCCTTCTCCG
>JALWKJ010000164.1 GCA_027081495.1 Campylobacterales bacterium
AATCGCTTCGCCTTCAAAAAGTATTGTCGATTTTATGCAAATAGAGGATTATAGTGAAGAAAATATGTTAAATTCCGGTCTTTATCAAATACGAAACAATCTTTATATGATCCCCGGTATTCAGTCGCATATGGATCGTGAAGAGATTATCGGCGGTGAAAACGAACAGAAAATCATCAACATGATTTATCGGTTAAAAAATATGTTTGATTTTGTCATTATCGACGGGGGACTTGCAAAAGATAGTGAACTTCAAATCGCGATCGAGGAGATTTCGGATAAAATATTTATAGTTACGGAACTAACTACCATTCATGTATCCGTATTGCAGACATATTATGAGCTTATGAAAAAAGCCGGATGGAAAGATAAGATCAAAATAGTTTTAAATAGAGAAGATTCACAAAACGCAATTTCCATAAAAGACGCAAGCGAAATTTTAAATAGTAAAAACAGTAAAGATATAACTTTTGACATACATATTCCAAACGGCGGCGACTATATAAGAGAATGTTGGAATTTCGGTAAACTCATAACAAACGAATATCCAAATGTCAAATTTTCAAAAGCAATTAAAGAGAGTCGTTTTTATTCCGATTTAGAGTTAGGGTTTTCCGACGATATGAAAAAGCCTTCATTGTTTAAAAAGTTTTTTTCCAGGAGTCTTGCCGGCTCTAAAACTTGAAAGAGAGAGGTAGATGGGGTTAAAAGAGGCGATAGCGAAAAAAAATAAGATTCAACATGAAGATTTTAAGGAAACGGGAGGATTTCTAAAAAGCGTTTATGAACAAACCGGCGTTCGTGAAAAAAAATCCGATAGTCTGCAATTTCCGGAAATCTATACTTTTCCGGCGCTTTTTAATATGGCGCATAACATTTATGACGACTTCATCTCTCGCCTCAAAACCGATGAAAATATATCTGAAGATAAGCTTCGCCAAACTATTCCCGATTTTCTCGCCGATCACTATGGCGATGTTTCTCCGCTTCAAAGTGCTGCTATGAAAAACGAGATGATCAATTTTATAGTTGATCATTTAAAAGGATACGGTCCGATCAGTTCGATCTTTAGAATAGCCGGAGACGGGCTTAATGATATTATCATAAATACTAAAGATTATGTCGATGTTATTTATAACGGTAAAACCATAGCTACGCCGTATCGATTTAAAAGCGAGAGCGACTTAAGACGGGTAATAGATAAAATGCTCGGTGAAAACAATAGAAAAATAGACGATGCGCATCCCATCGCTTCAAGCAAACTAAAAGACGGTTCCAGAATAGAAGTTCAAATTCCTCCTATCGCCGCAAACAACGGAAGTTGTCTTACTCTTAGAAAGTTCAGAGATGTTCCTCTCTTTTTGGAGCAGATTATCAAAAGCGGTCAGATGGATATGAAAATGGCGTATTTTTTGGTAAAAGCTATTCAAGGAAAATTAAATATCATCGTTTCCGGCGGTACGAGCTCCGGGAAAACTACATTTTTAAATACAATGACTCGTTTTATAGATGAAGGCGATCAGCTTTTGACCATAGAAGATACAAAAGAGATCATGCCTCAGATGCCGTGTCATAGTGTCAGAGCGTATGAAGCCAGACCCGCAAACGAAGAGGGGCAAGGAGAGATTACTCTTGAATTGCTTCTTAGATCGGCGCTTCGTTCGAGTCCAAGAAGAATCATAGTGGGAGAGTGCAGAGGCGGTGAAATAGTGGTTATGCTAAACGCCATGAATACCGGGCACCCCGGTTCTATGACGACGGTTCATGCAGATGATACGAAAGAAGCGATTGTTAGAATTGAAAATATGTATCTTGAAGCTAGACCTACCGCGAACAGCGATTTTATAAGAGCTCAAATCGTAAGCGCCGTAGATTTGATTGTTCAGCTTGTACGATTTCCGGACGGTACTAGAAAAGTTGTAAAAATATCGGAAGTAGAAAAACGAATAGAAGAGGGCGGGGTGGTCTCTTTGCTTGATATTTACTCGTTTAAAAGAGAGATGACGCTTGAGGACGATAAAAAGACTAGAGGCGCTCATATAGCTATGTCAACGCCCTCGCGAGCGATCACAAAGATGAATATGTACGGTATAGATATCGATAAAAGAGTTTTTGACGATGATTTTGTGATGGAAAAAGAGATGCTTATAGAAGAGCTTGAAAAATTTATGCCAAATGTCATGTGCGGGTGGAAAGATGAGTTTGTAAAAGATATGTTTCATAACGATCCCGAACTTTTTGAGAGATGGCCGCACTTGGCAAATTTGCTCGCACAGTGAAAAGAAGGATTTATAGATGACTCTAACTTACGGTATGATAGCGTTTTTACTTGTTTCTTCTTTGCTGTTTTCACTGTTTGTCGTTTTTTGTGCTGTTTATATAAAACAGAGAATCGATGAGGTAAAGCTTAAAAAAGTTCTTTTGCAAAAAAAAGAATCGATTTTAAATCAGCAAAATAACGAAGAGAAAAAGAGCGGTACTTTTTTGAAAAAAATTGAAAAAAATTTGTATTATGCCGGGTTGGATATGTTAAGTCCTCCTCTTTTTATAACTATCGTAATTTTTTGCGGTTTTATGGGCGCCGTGATTTTTTATATGATTTTTGACAATTTATTCGCTATTTTTACGGGCGCTTTTTTAGGCGGGAGTATTCCTTTTAGCATCGAAAACATCTTTATCTCTTTAAGGGTAAAAGAGTTTAACGAAGCATTGAGCGATGCTATGAGCGTAATAGTAAGAATGATGAGAAACGGCGTCGGTTTTGAGATAGCGTTAAAGAGAGCGGTTGAAATTTCTCAGTCAAAACTTTTTCAGACTCTTTTTTCAAAATATCTTTCTCAAAAAGATGTCATCTCACAAGAGAAAGCTTTTGAAAATATGTACAGATATATCGATTCGCCGGAACTTAGGATTTTCGGATTGGCAATCGGTATAGGAAAGAGTTCCGGCGGTAAATTTTCAAATACTCTCGAAAAATTGGAACACTCTATAAAACAAAGAGTTCTTTTGCAGAGAAAAGTTACGGTCGCCACTAGAGAGGCGAAGGTAGGCAGTTATCTGATTGTCGCACTTTTAATTTTTTTATTTTTTATTTTAAATTCTAATTTCGACGGCAAGATAGCGGAGCATTTTTTTCACACAAAAGGCGGAAAATTCGAGATGTTGCTTATACTTGTCTGGGTGGGATTCGGACTTTTTATAAACGCAAAAATGACAAAGGTAAAAAGGTGATCGGCTATATCCTTTTGGTTAGCGTCGTTTTGCTCGGCATAATCGCGGGACGGCTTATATATAGCCATTATCGCCGCACGCGGTATATTAACTCCGTAATCCGTACTTTAAAAAAGAACAACCGGACTAAAAATACTATTATAGAACATAAGGGAAAAGATAAAAAGAACAAATCGAAAAAAGAGGAGCTTAAATGGAAGCTGCTTCAAGCGGGAATAACTCAAAAAGAGTATTTTGAGACGAAAATGGCGATTTACGCTTTTGGCGTATTTATGGTCGTATTCGCTTTTTTCTTTTTTGAAAAAGATACGGCGATAATGATAGCCTTAAGCGGAATAGTAATAGCCGCATTTGCGCCCTCTTTTTATCTTGAAAGCGCAAAGAGTGAAAGAGTTAAAAAAATTGATCATGATCTTTCGAGTTTTCTGGATTTAATCGTGATCATGCTTGAAGCGGGAGCAGGCTTGAAAAACGCCTTAAATTTTGTGGCCAAAAACGGCGATAAGGTTTTCTCCGAACTGCTAATAAACGAAATAAAGATTTTAGAGACGGAATTGAGTAATTATGACTCTCAAACGGCATACGACAACCTCGCAAAACGCACGGGGAGTAAATATATAATCTCAATGGTCGATTTTCTTAAATTGGCTGAAGAGACCGGAATGGGTGTCAAGAGTATTTTTGAAAATCAGGCAAAAGAGATTAAAGACGCCGAATTTTTTGAAGTAGAAAAGAAAGCTGCAACCGTAAATCTGGCTTTGACGCTGGTAGTATTTTTATTTTTATTGCCGGCATTGGCGGCTTTTATCATATTGCCGATGCGCTCCGGTAATATCATGGGAGGATTTTGATGAGAGACATAAAGCTTTATATGATTGTAGCTCTGCTTTTTTTGCTTATCGTTAGTTTGGGCGGAGTCTATTATGTCTATCAGCAAAATCTTTATATGCAGAAAAAACAGCATCAAAGCGTTAGGGTCGTAGTCGCTAAGAAAAAGATTTCTCAAAATAAAATAATCACGAAGGACGATTTGAAAGTTGTCGAATTTCAAAAATCCATGACGCCTTTTAGAGTTTTGGTAAAGAGTGAAATTATAGGAAAATACGCCGCGGTCGAAATTTATGAAAACGAACCTATAAGAGAAGAGAAAATTACAAAGATATTGGAGCAAAAAGAAGCAAACTCGACTTCCACGGCTAAAAAAGCGAAATATGATCTTTACAACATTTCATCAAAGCTGTTTAGAAATCCAAACTATATGCTAAAAAGCGGAGATCTTATAGATATTGTCGGGGTATGGAAAGATGAAAAAGATAAGTTTATTGTAAAATATATAGCTACTAATACCGAGATTTTCGGCTTTTTATTTCAGGGTGTTTTAGAAGATAGCGCGCTTAAAATAAGTGAGAGAGTCGTAAAAGATAAAAGGAAAAAAGAAGTCAAAACAACGCTTTATCGATATGCGGACGAATTGCTCTTGGATACGAGGGCAAATATCGTCAAAGCGATTATAGAGGCTCATAACAGAGGCGATCAGCTTTGGATGGTTTTAAGTGGAGATAAAGATAAAGAAAAAATTATTAAAAGCATCAAAGAGTCCGCGAAAGAACAGGAGCCGAAAGTAATAAAGAGTTTAAAAATTCAAAAAACCGTTATCCCAAAACCCATGAAAAAAGTAAAATATAAAAGCTTTCAAAAAGCAACCATATCGTACGGAGCGGATGAATATAAAAGCGTTACGGTCTGGAGATGATGAAGATGAAGAGAAAAGGCGCGATAGATCAAATTTTGATCATGATGGTGATATTTGTTTTTTTGGTTACACTATTTTTTCTGATTGTCGATTATTCTTCCGTAGCGAAGGTGCAAAATCAGTTTGATACGGTTTCAAGACAGGGGTCGAGATTGATATCTTTGGGTAAAGAGAGCCAAAAGGTCGCGGATATGATCAACTCTTTGAAAACGAATTATTTTAAAAATGTCACTGCTGACGACATCGTTTGCGAAAACAGCGCAAACGATCTTTCAAAAGTGTTTTTTAAAATCGAGGGAAAATTTCACAGCCGCTTTAAAGAGCTCGGAAACAACGGAGATATAGTTGTGACTTCGACATCCGTGGCATTTAACGAAAATAGTACGGATGAGATAAATTGCAGCGTAGCGCTGATAAAAAAAGGGACTATGTAAATGTTTAGAATAGGATTGATATTTTTTATGCTCACAACAATACTCTTTTCCCAAGAGTATAGCTTTACAAAACAAGAATACCTGATAATGGATTTAGGAAAAAGGATCAAGTCCGTTAAAGTTTCAAATCATGACATACTTTATGTGGAGTATAATAAAGAAACAAAAAAAGCGTTTACGCAGTTATTGGTTTACGGTAAAGATTACGGTAAAGCTTTTATCTTCGTAACTTATGCGGACGGGGAAAGCGAGAGTATAAAAGTAAATGTGTTACATGATTTAAATAGAGTTAAAACGGTATTGAAAAACAGAAATAAGACTTTGTCTTTAGAAGAGTATAACAAAAATAAGTTTATCCTTAAAGGAGATTTCCTAAACGACAAAGAGAAAAAAAAGACTCTGGATATTTTACATAAAGCCGATATAAACAGCTCAAAGGATCTTATAGATGTAACCGAGGTTGAAAATTTTCCGCCGATAGTAAAAATTAAAATGTATATCGTCGAAATGAGCAATCAGAGTCTGGACGAGGTAAAATCAAATTTTATTTTAGAAGATATCGTCGGAAAAAATACGATGCAGATAAATACGATAGCCGATCAGAGTTTAACGCTTGACGGGATGTTTACTTCCGCTATAAAACATATCGGTTCACGATTTAGTATAACTCATGCGTTGAAAGTGTTAAAACAAAAACAGTTGGCAAAGATACTCGACGAGTCAACCCTTTATGTTATGGAAGGAGAAAATACGCAATTTCTCTCAGGCGGTACGGTATATGTCAGAGTGCAAGGGACTACTTCGCAGGGGCAGCCGATATCAGATTTAAAAGAACTTGAATACGGCATAAAGCTGGATGTCAAATTGGATAGATTAAACTCAAAAAACAAAACGATGCTTTTAAGTATAGATACGCAAAGAACTTCTATAAATTGGGAACAGAAAGTGGATAATATTCCGGGATTCGGTAAAAAATCTATAAAAACCCGTATGGCGGCAAAAGATGGGCAAATCATAGTTTTAAGCGGGCTTGTCAGTAGTGAAGATTCCAAAATAATTAAAAAAATACCGGTTCTAGGCGATATTCCTATCCTTGGAAAACTATTTCGTAGTGAAAGTTTTAAAAAAGGTAAAAGCGAGTTGATGTTTTTTCTAATACCGCAAATTCAAAAATCATAGCGAGAAAAAGCAGGCGGTACGCGCCCGCTTTTTAGGAGATATTTTCTTGAAAGGATTGAGTTTGTTTGGAGGCAAAGAGTTTTGGCTCTAGTTGTTTTTCATACTTTGTAAAGATGTGTTTACATCTGTCGTAATCGTATCCTTGGAATTATCCATAAATGTCTTTATTCCGCCGACCGCGCCTACGCCTACCAAGATAAGCAGTAACGCTACTATAACACCGTTGATACCTTTTGTACTTTTGATACGACTTAAAAACTTTTTCATTTTTAGCTCCTTTTTAAATGCTTCATAAACTAAATCGGCATAATAGGAGAAAACTTTAACTAAAATCTAAAAAAGTAATAAAAATTTATAATTTATCCGCATAGGTCTTATAATCTTTATTTTTTCTGATTAAACATATTTCCTAGGTTTTCCATCATTTTTTGCATTTGCTCCATCTGTTGAGGGGTTGGCTGCTTGGGACTAGCGTTTTCTTTTATCATGTCATTGATCGTTTTTATCGGATAATTAGGCAGGTTAAATATTTTTTTGGGTATGGAAGTGTTAAATTTTGCCGAAGTCGCTACTTCAAGATGTTTAAAACCCATGATATTCGCTTCGGTTTTTAGCGCAACACCTTTGTAAATCCATATTTTTGAACCCATCATCTCCCATATTTCACAATTATAGCCGAGAATTTTTCCATTGCCGATTTTTTTACCGCCCATCTGCTTCATCATGTCTTTGCCCATAGCCGATATGTTCTTGCCTTTTTTATCCATCTGTTTTAACATGTCTATATCGCTTTTTATGATGATTTTATCTTCGTCTTCTACGGTATATATGGTGCCGTGGTCGATTTTTGTCAAGTCGTGTTTTATTGTCGTTTTACCCATAGCTATATTTTTTTCATCGCTTTGTCTTAATTCGATATTTCCCCACTCTTTAAAATAAAGTTTTGCCGTACCGGTTGTTTTTGTAGCAAAACCGAAAATGGAACCTCCTCCCTCAATCTTGTACTCGACGATTCCCGATTTTATTTCGTATCTTTTTGTTTGAGCATATAGCGTTGTAGTTAAAAACAACGCTAGAAATATCGATATGATTTTTGCCGCTTTTTTCATGGTTTGAGCCTTTATGTTTTTAATAATTATATAGCTTTTTTAAATTCCGGGTACGCTTCCAGACCGCATTCGCTGAAATCCAGACCCTCTAGCTGTTCATCTTCACCCGCTCTAAGAGGAAAATATTTATCTATAAAGCGAAGAATGAAATACGAAGAGACAAACGCGAATATTCCTATAAGAATAATACCTTTTACTTGTCCCCAAAAAGTTATATCTTCACCGTTTGAGGCAAAAATACCTACGGCAAGAGTTCCCCAAATACCGTTTACAAGATGTACGGAAAGCGCGCCGACGGGATCGTCTAGTTTTAATCTGTCAAAAAACGGTACCATCGCTACGACCAAGATTCCTCCTATCGCTCCTATGAGAATAGGTAGATATATGTTGTAAAGATCAGGACCGGCGGTAATTGCGACCAATCCTCCAAGCGCTCCGTTTAAGACCATCGTTATATCCTGTTTTTTGTATTTTAGATGCATTATCGCGGCTACGATTATGGCTCCCGCAAGACCCGCGGTATTTGTGTTTAAGATCGTTAAAGCTACTGTATCGGCATTTTCTTTTGAACTGATGGATCCTACGCTTCCACCGTTAAATCCAAACCAGCCTATCCATAGCAAAAATGCTCCAAGAGTTACAAGAGGAATGTTAGACGCGGGAATAACCCTAACTTTACCGTCTTTTGTATAACGGTTTCTTCTTGGACCGATAATCATGATAGCCGCAAGAAGCGCCCATCCTCCCGTAGAGTGTATGACGGTCGAGCCGGCAAGATCGTACATATTAAGATCCAAAAAACTTCCATCTAAAAAATCGGCGCCCCATGAGATATTGACGATCAGAGGATAAATTATCGTTGACATTATGATAGCGAACAACATTAAAGGAAGAATCTTTACTCTTTCGCTGACGCCCCCGCTCATGATATTTATAACTTTTCCGACAAACGCCATTTGAAATAAAAATGCCGCCCATTTGCTCATCGAGTCGTTATCCCAACTTCCAAAAGCGATAGAGTAACCGATAAGCAAAAAACCCATAGACGCCAAAGCATAAATGAGAGTGTTTACGGTAAGTACGGCCGAAACATTTTTAGTTCTAACCAATCCCGCTTCAAGCATAGCGAAGCCGGGTACCATCAAGATGATCAAAGTCATCGCAAAAAGAGCGAAAAATGTGTCTATTATATAGCTAAAATCATGCATCGTTTCTCCTTATAGCGCTTCTTCGTCTTCTTCGCCGGTACGAATACGAATGCTCTTTTCAATCGAGCTTACAAATATTTTACCGTCGCCGATCTTTCCCGTTCTTGCGGCTGAAACAACGGCATCCAACACATTTTGCAGATCTGCCTCTTTAACCGCAATCTCTATCTTTATTTTCGGTAAAAAGTCAACAACATACTCGGCGCCTCTGTAGAGTTCGGAATGCCCCTGTTGTCTTCCGTAACCTTTGACTTCGGATACGGTCATACCGGTTAGTTCAAGTTTGTTGATCGCTTCTTTTACATCGTCTAGTTTAAACGGTTTTATGATCGCCTCTATCTTTTTCATTTCGCCTCCTGATCTTTAAAGCTATATTTTAGCATATATAAACTATATTGCACAAATATATAATGAGGATTTAAGAATTGTCATGAAATTTATAAAAAAACTAGAAGATTTTAAAGATCATCCCGCAACGAAAGAGTCGATAAAAAGAATAAAGCCCCAAAAGACATTTTGGTCGATTTTCGGAGTTTTTATCTTTTTTATATTGCCTGAAATCGTTGCGCTTATTTGGGGAGCGGATATAAAAGCATATACGACTTCGCATCTTATGCAGCCGCTTCCTCTTGAAGAGGAGTATAAATACAAAGCGATAGAGCTTCTTTTTACGGATGTAAGCTGGTTAAATCTTTTTGTAGGGATAGCTCTTTTGGTCTGGGTCTTTTTTTAACTCTATTTTATATAATTCGTAGGTACTTTTATGATTTTGGAGTTTAGGTGACTAAACTCGTTTGCATCGTTTTCAAGATCGTCTTTATAGAGATTTAGCTGATCTGTAACGCTTAAAAGCCAGTTTATGAGATCTTCGCTAGCGCTTGCCGTTTTTATATTTCTACACTCTTCAAGAACCTCTTCCGCCAAGAGTGTAAGTTTTCTGACGGGCTCTATCTTTAGATAAGAGGAACCCGATTTTATCGTATGAAATATGCGAAAAAGCTCATTTACATTTCTACCGTATAAATTAGGATTTTCCAATCCTATGATAAGGCTCTCGACGCTCTCGAGCATTTGACTGTAGTGCCCAAAAAACTCTTCTACTATCTCATAGTCGTATTCGGATTCAAGTTTTTGAAATACTCCCATTAATCAGCCTTTATGATGATTTTTTCCGTTTTACCAAAAAAATCCCGATTGCCGTACAAATAAGAATAAAGCCGATAGTGGTAAAAACAAACAAAAGATCGACTTTTTGTGAAAGATCGACTATCATTTAAGCGCGCTCTCGCATCTGTCGCAGAGTTTATTTTCGTTTCGGCTTTTTTGTTTCCAGCATCTTGGACATTTTGCCTTTTCGCTTAGAAGGATTGAAAATCGATCTTCATCTATCGTAAACGAAGCAAGTTTTATACCGTTTTCATCATCGCCTATCGAGCTAACGGTAAACCAATCTTCGGCGTCTGTCGGATCGAGTTTTTTTATAGCGTAAGAGTCGGTTTTTATATTTAGCTCAAGTGTCGATTTTATCTTTTTATCTTTTTTTAGGTTATCGATAATTTCAAAAAATTTCTCTCTCGCTTTTATCATATATTTTTCATCAAAGTCGCTCTTTATATCTTTTAGCGGAGTATAACGCAGATCGAAAACATCTTCATTTGTCTCTTTTATGACTTTGGGGGTATATTCAAGGACTTCATCGATCGTATAAGTGATGATTGGAGCGAGCAGCGATAGAAGTCTTTTTAAAATCAAAGCCATTGCGCTTTGAGACGATCTTCTTACCGCGTCGTCTTTTTTGTTGCAGTAGAGTCTATCTTTTGATATATCCATATAGATTCCGCTTAAATGCGCGGTAATAAAATGATTGATGATCGATAGCGCTTTAGAAAAGTCGTAATTTCTAAAATGAGTATCCGCTTCATCAAAGATATTTTTGGCTTTAAAGAGTATCCATCGATCAAGCGTACGAAGTTCATCTTGGGGCATGATATTTTCGAGGTCGTTTATGTTCGCGAGTAAAAAACGGATGGTATTTCTAGTTTTTCTATACTGCTCCGCTATCTGTTTTAATATATCGTCTCCTATCTTTTGATCGTTTTGATAGTCGCTTAACGCCACCCAAAGTCTCAATATCTCGGTTCCGTATTTTTTGGAGACTCCCGACGGTGCTATGACATTTCCTTTGGATTTGCTCATCTTTTCACCTTTTGAGTCGTTGGTGAAACCGTGAGTAACGATATTTTTAAAAGGAGAGATACCGTTTATCGCGGAGCTAATGAGAAGCGAGCTTTGAAACCATCCTCTATGTTGATCGCTTCCTTCAAGATAGACATCGGCGGGGTATTTTCCCGCATCGTATTCTCTTGAATTCAAAACCGCTTTCCATGTCGATCCGCTGTCAAACCATACATCGAGTATATCTTCGATTTTTTCAAGGTCGTTTGGATTGTAGCCGCTTCCTGGGTATAGAAGATCTTTTATCTCCATTTCCCACCAAGCGTCCGTTCCTTTTTGTTCAAAAATCATCGCCAAAAAGTTTAAAACTTTTTCATCCAAAACTACTTCGCCGCTTTTTTTATCTCTAAAAAACGCTATGGGCACGCCCCAATCTCTCTGTCTTGATATACACCAATCGGGTCTATTTTCTATCATGGAAGTTAGGCGGTTTCTTGAAGATGATGGAAAAAATTTTACATTTTCCAAATTTTTTAAAGCCGTTTGTTTAAGACTGTTTTCTTCTTGATCCATTAAAATAAACCACTGTTTTGTAGCGCGGTAGATGACCGGCTTGTGCGTTCTCCAGCAAAACGGATACGAGTGGGTAAATTTTTCCGCTTTTAACAGCGAATCTCCAAGAAGCTCTAAAATCGGTTCGTTCGCTTTAAAGATATGCATCCCGACAAACTTTTCAGGCTCGAAAAAGAGTCTTTGTTTTACTACGCTCTCGTCAAAAAGTCCCGCGTCATCTACGGGCATGATTACCTCAAGATTATATTTAAGACCCATTTTATAGTCGTCTTCTCCGTGTCCGGGAGCCGTGTGGACACATCCGCTTCCTCCATCCATGAGTACATGCTCTCCAAGAAGAATTTGTGATTTTCTGCCGTTTAGCGGATTTACGGCGTATAGATTTTCAAGCTCTTTTGCTTTGAATCTTTTTATGATTTTACCCTTTATGACGCCTTCTTCCACAAGGGAGTCGTATCTTTTTTGAGCAAGAATATAACCGTCGTCGGTTAAGAGATACTCTTCATCGGGATTTAGGGATATGCCTACATTTGAAGGAAGAGTCCAAGGGGTTGTCGTCCAAATTATGAGAGCCGCTTTATTTATATCGAGTCTTTTTTTGGCGTTTTCGTCTAACTCAAACGCGACATAGATAGAGTAGTCTTCTTTATCCTCATACTCGACTTCCGCTTCGGCAAGAGCGGTTTTTGCCGCCCATGACCAGTAAACGGGTTTACTTCTCTCTTTTAAAAGACCTTTTTTCGCTATTTCGCAGAGCGTTCTGTAGATGTCCGCTTCAAACGCGAAGTTCATGGTGAGATAGGGTTTTTGCCAGTTAGCGACGATTCCAAGACTTTTAAACTCTTCTTTTTGGATATCGACAAATTTTTCGGCGTGTTTGCGGCAGAGATTTCTTACGGTAGTTACCGGAAGAGTCTTTTTCTTTTCGCCTAATTTTTTTTCTACCTGTTGCTCTATCGGCAGTCCATGACAGTCCCATCCCGGCGTAAATCTGATATCCTCACCTCTGAAATAGTGTGTTTTTACGACTAAATCTTTTAAAATTTTATTTAGCGCGTGACCCATATGTATGTTTCCGTTTGCATAGGGAGGACCGTCATGGAGCGTAAAGGATTTTGCTCCTTTGTTGGATGTCGTCATTTTTTTGTAAACATCTTTTTCTTCAAACCATTTTTTGTAGCGTTTAGGCTCGTTTTGAGGTAGATTCCCGCGCATAGGGAAGTTTGTTTTTGGCAAAAGGAGCGTATCTTTGTAATCCATAATTATTTTATCCTTCTAAAAAGAGCGTTTTGCGCGGATTTTATCTAAAAAGCGCTTATAATGTATTGGAGTAGCGATAGTGTAGATGTTGATAATCGTCATTGACAAAAAAAGTTTAAAGTTATATAATGGCGCTTATAAAAGTTGATATAAATAATGTAAACTTTTAAAAAGGCTTAATAAATGAATACCATCGAAAAAGAGTTACAAAGTAGAAAATCGGAGATCAAAAAAGAGCTGAAATTGCTTTTTTCGGCAAATAGCAGAATAACGAGCTGGGATGTTCCCGAAACGGATGAGAAAGAGGCGGCGAAAAAACTGTTGGAAATCATGCAAGAAGCGCTTGATGAGATTAAAGAAGAGGCGCTTAAATAGGGTAATAGAATCTACTTTAAAGTTATTTTCGTGAAAGAGTTGTTGCGGAGATGTTTTTTTATCTTTGTCGCCAATTGATGGACGGACATCGCATAGTAAGCGCTGTGGTTGTATCTAGTTATGACATAAAAGTTTTTAGCCCCGTACCATAGCTCGTCATAATCGGTTTTACTTAATTTTATAAGTCTTACTTTTTTGTTATAGTTCCATCTGCCGTATTTTGGAGATATGCCTTTTAATCTGTGTCGAAAATAGAGTCTATCATAGCCGGTTTTATACTTGTTAAATCTGTTTCCTTCGTATGAAACTCTAGTCGCTACCTCTTCTCCTCGTCTCCAACCGTTTTTTTTCAGATAATTCGCTATGCTGGCTATCGCGTCCGCCGGATGAAGCAAGCTTACTTTATTGTCATGATTGAAATCTACTCCGTATGCTTCATAATTGCTCGGCATAAATTGTCCAAGACCGATAGCTCCGGCGAAAGAGCCTTTTACATTTTTCGGATTTATACTATTTTTATAACAAAGCTGTATAAATTTTTTAAGCTCATTTTTGAAAAATCCGTTTCTGCGATTTGGCTCGAACGCCAAAGTCGTTAAGGTATCAAATACCGGAAATTTGCCCATGTTTTTACCGTATATACTTTCTATGCCTATAATCGCGGCTATATATTCTTTCGGGACTCCGTATCTGTTTTCGACCTTTTGAAATACTCTTTTGTATCTTTTTATAAAAGCGACTCCGTTTTTGATTCGTTTTGGAGTTACTTTAAGTTTCACATATCTTTCCCAAGCCCCGTGAAGAGGATATTTTTTTTGTAAAGCTTTGGAAGGTTTTTCTC
>JALWKJ010000165.1 GCA_027081495.1 Campylobacterales bacterium
TACTTTATCCCGTTAGAAGTATTTTTATATTGTTTAACAACAAAATATTCCAAAAAATATCTGTTTTATTAAGACATGAAGAAATTAGGAAAAGTTATGAGTAATTATCAAATATATAGCGACGATAAAGAGATAAAATCTTGGTCCAGTCGTGCAGGTCTTTTGTCTTGCGAAAAATATTTTTTAGATAAATATTTAATGCACAAAGATATTTCAATTATTGAAGCAGGTACCGGTGGAGGAAGAATTAGCCTTTATCTTTATGAGAAAGGGTATAAAAATATAGTAGCATACGATTTTGTTGATGAGATGATTTCAATTGCAAAAGACAAAAATTCGGATATTGATTTTATAAAAGCCGATGCTACCGATTTATCTACATTTGATAGTGAATTGTTTGATGTCGCTATATATTTACAACAGATAATTTCCTTGATACCCAAGGAGAAGATAGATTTAGCGATAAAGGAGAGCATAAGGGTTACAAAGAAAAACGGGATTATCGTTTACTCTTTTTTATATTTTAAAGGGCGTAGGATAAATAGGTTTTTATCTCCTACGGTTAATTTTATAAGGTTCTTTAGAGGTGAAAAATATGATAAAAACTATCTGCCTTGGTTAAAAAAAGCGGGTAAATTAAATTATCGTTTTCTTTCAAAGAATGAACCTTGCGTATATTGGTTTGATAAAGATGAGATATTGAAAAAGCTTCAAAAATTTTCATTAAAAATAATAGAAGTTAAAACTATGAGTGATTTTAAGAAAACGAATGAAAAAGGTATGTTATATATCGTTTGTCAAAAGTAACTTGCATTATTCAATAAATGTTTTAACTAATATAAAGATACAATAAAAAAATTTAATTTAAAATAATGAAATCTATGTAATTACAGAGGAATACATGAACTTTCAAACACTTGAAAAAGAGAACATAACGACAGCCCAACTTATCCTTTTAATGCTTTTTGCCTATCTGTTCAGCGTTGTAATGCGCATGATATGGGTATATCAGTTTGCGGATATGCAAAGTTTCTATTGGAATGCTCAGCTAATGATAAATACAAATGACGGATACTATTTTGCTAGTGGAGTACAAAAAGCTTTGGATGGATTACACCAATACAATCCTCGTATTCCTGATTGGCTTGGAAACGGTGTTGTATTTTTGACTACACTATTGACAAAATATACACCTTTGACATTGAATACGGTGATCCTTTATCTACCTGCTTTCATCTCAAGTCTGGTTGTGATACCCATTATATTGATTGGAAGACTTTATCGACTCTCTATACTTGGTTTTTTTGCCGCACTAATAGGATCTATCGCGTGGAGCTATTACAATCGAACAATGACGGGATACTATGATACGGATATGTTCTCAGCGATGGCTCCGATGTTTATTTTATACTTTTTGATGCATGCGATAGAAGATCAAAATTTAAAGAGTGCACTTTATGCCGCGATAGCGATTGCAATCTATCCATTTTTATATGATCAGGGGCTTAGTATCGTATATGCGATGGGTATAATCTACTTTATTTATATGGCGGTATATCATAAGAATCATATTGAAACATATCAGTCTATTATATTGGTATGCGTTTCATTGTTACCTTTTAAAATTTTAATATCTGTACCCTATAATTTTCTTTTTAAGATCATTGTACTTATCGGTATATATGTAATATTAAAAAGAGTAGTTTTACCACTAAAAGTATGGATTATTACAGCTGTAGCTATTGTTTTGCTCTTTTTGACATTTGGAAATGTTTTTGGTCTTATTTTGGCGAAAGTCGCCGGTTATACTTTAAGAGGTACGGAAGGAAGCGGTTTACACTTTTTTGGTGTTAGCCAAACCGTACGAGAGGCGGGTCGTATTCCTTTTGAAGTGATGGCAAATCGTATCAGCGGTTCGATACCGGCACTAATTGCCGGCATAATCGGCTATATATTGCTGGTTATACGGTATAGACCCTTTATCTTGGCGCTGCCTCTCATAGGGATAGGTGTCTTTTCTCTATGGGGAGGTTTAAGATTTACTGTCTATGCCGTTCCCGTTGCGGCTATTAGTATCGTCTATCTTTTTTATATAGTTGCAAATTTTGCGGAAAAAAAATTTGTTAAGTATTTACTAATCGCAAGTTTGACTTTATTAACACTCTATCCAAATATTAAACATATCGTAAAATATAAAGTACCTACAGTATTCAATAGTGAAGAAGTAAAAGTTCTTGATAAACTTAATCAAATCGCGTCGAGCAAAGATTATACCGTGACTTGGTGGGATTACGGCTATCCTATCTGGTACTATAGTGATACGAATACTTTAATCGATGGAGGAAAACATAACGAAGATAACTTCATCGTTTCAAAAATCCTGACGACGGATTCTCAGATTCAAGCGGTTAATCTCTCCCGCTTGGCAGTGGAAACATATATAGCTTCAGGGTATAAAGTAGTCGCAAATACAATATTTAAAAATAATCAAAAAGATCAAATCAACCCCAACAAATTGTTAAATCAAATGAAAAACGATGATTTTAAGCTTCCTAAAAAAACAAGAGACATATATCTCTTTTTGCCTCAACGAATGTTAAATATTTTTCCGACGGTAGCTATCTTTAGCAATATAGATTTAATGACCGGAGAACAAAAGAGACGATCGTTTTTTTATATGACGGATAGATTCGCTCAACAGGGAAATTTGTTGAATCTTGATAACGGTATCATACTTGATAAAACCACGAGTATTTTATCTCTTGGCGATAAAAAGATACCTCTTAAAAGATTTGTTGTAGTCGCATATGACGATAAAGGTAAATTTGTCAAGAATGTACAAAATATTGACAAAAACGCGCCGTTATCGATTGTTTTTATGCAAAGTTACAATAAATTTTTGGTGCTTGATGAAAAAATGTATAATTCGCTTTTTATAAAACTGTTTGTTTTACAAGAGTATGATCCGTCGCTTTTTGAACCTGCCGTTATGACGCCTTATGCCAAAGTCTATAAATTAAAAAAATAATGTTGACTAAAAAAGAGGAGACGATCAAAAGAGTTTTTGATTTTTTTCTCTCTTTTACACTCTTGTTACTTTTGTGGTGGGTGATCTTATTGGCATATTTTGCCGCCTCTTTTTCTACGAAAAGCAATGGAGTATTTATACAAAAAAGAGTTGGAAGAGGCGGTAAAGTTTTTAGTATATACAAGTTAAAAACTATGGTCGATACAAAAAAGAGCGATACTACGGTAACTACCTCTTCCAACAAACGAATTACGAAAATCGGAAAATTTTTGCGTAAAACAAAACTGGATGAACTCCCACAACTTATAAATATATTAAAAGGAGAGATGTCCTTTGTCGGACCACGCCCCGATGTGCCCGGTTTTGCGGATATGTTAAAAGGCGAAGATCGTATCGTTCTTACCGTAAGACCGGGAATAACCGGACCTGCCAGTATTAAGTATAAAGATGAAGAGCAGGTATTATCG
>JALWKJ010000166.1 GCA_027081495.1 Campylobacterales bacterium
TGGATTTTACGACTCTAGCGCTCTTTTCTTTTATAAATCCATACATCAAAAGTTCATAAACGCCATGAGGCAAAGGAGCGGTCGCCGCCCAAGTATAAAGGGGATCGCCGCCGATTGCCACGGAGACAGGCATGAGTTTTCCCGCTTCTTTATATTCGTTAAAAAAGTGCGCGCTATCTTTGTGAATCTGCCAATGCATACCGAGATGGTTTTTGTCATATACTTGAAGTCTATACATACCGAGATTTTTTCTCTCGCCGTCAAGAGACTCCGTATAAACCTGCCCCATAGTGATAAAAGGACCCCCGTCTTGCGGCCAAGTCTTTAGTATGGGAATATCAAAAAGATCAACATTTTCATCTCTGACGATTATCTCCTGCGACTCCCCTTTGGAGTCGAGCCGTTTGGGAAACACGCTCTTTAATGAAAAAAGCCGGCTAAGCAAGCTTAGTTTTTGGGAAAAAGATTTAGGAGGCTTCAATTTCAAAAGGCTCTCTATCTGCGAAGCTATCTCGTTTGCGTCTTTACCCAAAAAAAGATTGACGGTCGAATATGAGCCGAACAGATTCATCAAAACGGGAGTATCGAACTTTTTATCAAGCCTTTTCGAGATAGGATTCGTAAACAAAATAGCCTTGGAATCGGGCTTTTTTACTTCGACATAAGCGACATGAGGAATCTCAAGATCGATATCCAACGGCTCGTCAATAATCTTTAAAAGATCATTCTCTTTTAAAAGCTCTATAGCTTTTTGCATATATATCCTTTAGAGTATCTCTTTAAGCGCAATCTCCTCGGCGCGCTTTAGCAACTTAATCGCGCCCTCTTCTACCATACGATCGGCCAACTCTTTACCCATCATTTTATAATCGTTCATAGAGCCGTTAAGCTTTTCTTTGATAAGCTCGCTTCCATCGGGCAATCCCACGATCGCTCTGACTTGAACATTTTCGCCGTCGGCGCTTAGTTTCGCGTTAACCCCTATGGGAACTTGACAGCCTCCCTGCAAAACGGTTATAAAATCTCGCTCTATCGTCGTTTCGATATTTGCGTTTTTATCATTTAATACGGATATGATCTCCAAAATTTTCGGATCCTCTATACACTCTATTCCTAGCGCGGCCTGTCCCATAGCGGGTATCATGAGTGAAGTCGGTATTTGATAAAAATATTTTACTTCATTTTGCAAATCAAGCCTGTTTATCCCCGCCGTCGCAAGAATAATCGCGTCATACTCGCCTTCTTTAAGTTTTCTGATTCTCGTATTGACATTTCCTCTAAGATTTTTTATCTTTAAGTCCGGTCTGTATGCAAGAATCTGCATTCGTCGTCTGAGACTCGTAGTACCGACGACCGCACCGTTTGGAAGATCGTCTATCTCGGCATACTTTTCACTAAGCATAGCGTCTCTTACATCTTCTCTTTTCGTAATCGCGCCGAGAACCAAACCTTTAGGAAATTCGGTCGGAACATCTTTGAGACTATGCACCGCTATATGAGCTTTACCGTTTAACATCGCATCTTCCAACTCTTTCGTAAAAAGACCTTTACCGCCTATTTTTGCCAATGAAGTATCAAGTATGATATCTCCTTTTGTTTTCATGACTTTAAGCTCGACCTCCAGTCCCTCGTAGGCGTCTTGAAGTCTCTGTTTTATATGCTCGGATTGCCAAAGCGCTAGTTTGCTGCCTCTTGTGGCGATAATCAACTTTTTCATTTTTTTCCTATAATCTCTTTATATTTACTTCTGCTGAAATCTTTTTTCCCGTTTACATATACGGTCGGCGTGCCGCTTATCATCATTTTTCCGGCCATTTTAAGATCTTTTTCGTATCGACTTACGATTTTTTTATCTTTTATATCTTTAAGCGTTACTTTCGAGTTCATCTTTTTGTTAAACTCTTTGAGAATTTTTTTATCGTCATTCGTATCGATATTGAATTTTTGAGCGTAGATTTTCTCAATCACATTTTTTACTCCCCTCTCTTCGAGAACCATAGCCGCTTTTATGACCGTCGGAGCCTCTTTATGAAGCATAGTCAGAGGAAAATGATAATAATAAAGCGCTATTTTATCGGGGTTTTCTTTTGCGGCTTTTAAAAGTTTGGGCATATACTCTTGGCAAAACGGGCAGATAGGATCGCTAAAGACTACTATCTTCGCCGGTGCGTTTTCATTTCCGTATAGCAGATGATCTTTTCTATAAAAAGAGTTGTCCATATCCGGTACTATTTTATCTTTTAAAGACGATCTGTTTACGATATTTACAAAATCTCTGGTAATATATTTTCCGTTACTGAAAATTTTGTCATGAACGGTAATTGTTTTGCCGTTTTGTTTTAACAGCTTAAGATCGATATCCAAAAAGTATATCTTCCAGCCCGGCAGCTCTTTTAACTTTTTCGACTGTCTTATACTGATTCCCTTTAAAGAAAAATCTTTATTGACGGAGATGGCTCTTTTGACATACCCGAGCAATCTCTTTTGATGCTTTTGCTCCGCCGTTAGATTCTCATCTTTTTTTATATTTTTAACATCCTTGGCAAAAAGCCCGACACTACCTAAGAGCAGTATCGCTATCAATAACTTCGACATCAATCGCGTCATCGTCTTCTCCTTTGTTTTTCCTTCTTTTTTCTTTTAAATGCAATATGCTTTTAGCAACAAATGTACCAAAAAATCCAAACTGCAACACCACTCCCAAAATATCGCTAAAAAATCCGGGAACGATGAGCAAAACGGCTCCAAGCAGCGATAAGATATTCATCTTTTGAAATTGATCGACCGTTATATCTCCTCGCATCAAAGCCGTCATACTTTGAGCAAGAGTATATCGAAAGTTTGTTAACAAAAAAAATCCCACGATCGCGGTTGCGACAATTTCCAAGAAAGTAGCCAATCCGCCGATATTGGCGGCGATATCGACGGTGATGACCACTTCTAAAAAAAAGTATATTAAAAAATAAAGCACTATATCTCCATTAACTTTTCAAACGCGCTCTTGTCGCCGACTTTCTCTTTTTTTAGAGTTTTGCGATCAACTATTTCGACCATTCCCTCACTAAGACTCTTTCCGACAATAACCGCTTTTGGAAAACCAAAAAGCTCAAAATCGCTCATTTTAAACCCGAATCTCTCATCGCGATCATCAAGAAGTACGGATTTTCCGTTGTCTTGAAGCTTTTTGTAAAGATCAAGAGCATACTCTTTTTGCTCGTTATCTTTTATATTGGATACGATGATCATGATATCAAAAGGGGTGGTCTCTTTTGTCCAAATGCACCCTTTTTCGTCATGATTTTGCTCTATCACGACGGCCGCTAGCCGACTAACGCCTATGCCGTATGTTCCCATGATAAAAGGTTTGCTCTTTCCGTTTTTATCCAAAAAAACGGCGTTTAAAGCTTTAGAGTATCTATCTCCAAGTTGAAACACATGTCCTATCTCTATCCCCTTCGTTATCTCCAGTTCTCCGCCGCAACGGATACA